>NZ_JBNGOX010000013.1:0-119360 GCF_050589785.1 Carboxylicivirga caseinilyticus
GAATCAATATATTATTATGAAAAACAAAGAGGCTAATCGGTAAAGATTAACCTCATATATTTTCCTTTTTAAGTATTACTTCTGAAATCGCCTAATTAACATTACTTTAAAATTCGTCTTCTGAATTCAGCGCACGTGATGGCTGTTGCTACTGCAACGTTTAACGATTCGCTGGTGGCTGAATCAGGAGGGTAGTTGGGGATATTGAGTTTGGTGGTAACGTATTTTTCTACTTCAGAGCTGATACCATTGCCTTCATTTCCCATTACTATAATTCCGTTTGGCTGTAATTCAGTATCATAAAGGTTGCTGCCTTCTAAGAAAGTTCCATACACTTCCAGTTTATCGATAGATTTAAAAAATTTATCAACGTCAACATATTGTATTTTAACACGTGCAATGGCTCCCATAGTCGATTGAACCGTTTTTGAATTGAATATATCGGCACATCCTTTGGAACAAAATACATTCTCAATACCAAACCAATCGGCCATTCTGACAATTGTTCCAAGGTTTCCCGGGTCCTGTACATCATCCAGAAATATACTTAGTTTAGAAGAAAGATCTTTAAAATTTATAATGTTAGCTGGTTGTTCAAATACAGCTAGAACCGGGGGTGTGCTTTTGAGGGTTGATATCTTTTTTAATTCATTTTCGGTAACAGAGATAAGTTCTGTTTTATTATTTGGAAGAGAATTATTTTTTATCCATTCATGAGTAGCAATCAGAAAAATGCATTTTAATGTTGTATTCAGCAGGTCTGTTACCAGTTTATGACCTTCGGCTACAAATAACTTTTCCTGATCTCTATGCTTTTTTCGGGTTAAAGAGGTAATTAATTTTTGCTTATTCTTACTCAGCATAACTTAAATTGATGAATGTTGGCCGTAAAGTTAGAGCTTATCAACCGAATTAAATATCTTTATCGCAAGTTTGTTTCAGACGACCACATTTCTAATGGTTCAATTACCGATTAAATTGTATTGAGAACATTGTTTAAAAAATATCATACTGCGACAGTTTCAGTCGGAGCTTTTATTTGCAGGGGCTTACTGTTTTTTATTCTGGTATTTCTTTGGGGATGCAAAACTACCAAGTATGTTCCGGAGGGTTCTTATTTATTAAATAAAGTTGAAATTGAAAATTCGGCCAAAGATTTATCTAAAGAAGAATTAAAGGGGTATTTACGTCAGAAAGAAAATATCAGAATTCTAGGTTTCTGGAGATTTCACCTGGGTTTGTACAATTTATCGGGTAGCGATGAATCAAAAGGCTTTAACAAATGGATGAGACGAATAGGTGAAGAGCCTGTATTGTATGATGAAGTGTTGAAACTTAAATCCAATGAACAGTTGAATTTATATCTGAGAAACAAGGGATATTTCAATGGGGTTGTGTCGGATACAGTCATCCATAAGTCCTCCAAAAAGGTTAAAGTACGCTACGAGATTGAACCCGGAAAAAGATATAGTTTAAACAAAGTCTCATACAGGGTTGAGGATCCTGAAATCAGGACGTTGGTTTATGAAGATACAATCAAATCCTTGTTAAAAACTGGTAAGCCATTTGATGCCACTTTGCATGATAGAGAAAGAGAACGAATCACACAAAAGGTTAGAAATAATGGTTATTTCGATTTTCGAAAAGAATATATCTATTTCTGGGCTGATAGTGCTTTTAATAATTACACCGTTAATGATTCGTTGATTATAAACAATAACCGAATTAATCTTGGAAAGAATCGTGATACCATTATTAATCATCGTAAATCCAAAATAAAAGATGTGTTCTTTGTTGTTGGATATGATGCCCAGGAAGCTTTGGAGCAAAAAGATACCTACTTTCAACAGTTTGATACTTTAATGTATGAGGGCTGTCACATTTTATTTAATAAAGATCTTCATTTCAGAGCCGATGTATTGATTAACTCCAATTACATATTTCCTGGTCAGTTTTATAAAGAAGAATTGGTTGCAAAAACACAAAATCTACTTTCTGATATTCAGTTGTTTCGGTTTATTAATATCCGCTTTAAAATTGCTGATGAGCAAGTTGATGAAGATGGTAATCAGTTACTTGACTGTCTGATTCAATTATCGGCTTCTAAAATTCAGAGTTATACATTTGAGGTTGAAGGTACCAATTCATCAGGTAATTTGGGAGTTGCCGGTAATTTCAAATACAAGCATAAGAATATTGTTCGGGGAGGTGAGGTTTTTGAGTTTGGACTGAGAACAGCGACTGAATCACAAACACAGGTTGAAGGAAGTCAGTTTAATACTTTCGAATTGGGGTCAGAGTCATCTTTATCTATACCAAAATTTGTAGTTCCATTTAAGATTGAAAGTTTCAGAAAAAGATATAATCCTAAAACCAATATATCGGCAGCCTATAACTATCAGCGCCGACCCGATTATACCCGTATCATTCTTAATGGAAGATTAGGTTATAATTGGAGATCAAATCCTATGGTTAGTCATTTTCTATCTCCATTTGAATTAAGTTTGATTAATGTGCCCTATATGAATCCTGACTTTTACGACAGGATAAAGGATACTTATTTGATATACAGTTATCAGGATCAGTTGATTAGTAGTACTTCGTATTCTTATGTGTTTAATGATCAGCTTGGACCGGGTGAAAAACATTATTGGTATTTTCAATCTAATGTTGAACTGGCCGGTAATGTAATAAATGGAGTCACCAGTCTTTTTAATCTTGGCGGAAGTAAAGACTATAAAGAGGTTCTGGGTATTCGTTTCGCTCAATATGTGAAGTCAGATATTGATGTACGATATCATTTTAATGTGAACAGGATCAATTCTTTTGCTTATCGATTCTTTGCAGGAGTTGCTTATCCATATGGCAACTCGCAAACCATGCCTTTTGTTAAGCAGTATTTTTCAGGAGGTGCCAATAGTATCAGGGCCTGGCCGGTTAGAGGATTGGGACCGGGATCGCATAAAGAATCAGTTATTCAATATTATAATATGACGGCTGATATTAAGCTTGAGGCTAATGCTGAATATCGATTCAAATTATTCTGGCTGCTCGAAGGAGCTTTGTTTGTGGATGTTGGTAATATTTGGGATATTACAAGCACTGGGGATGAAGAACGGGATGCTAATGGTCTGTTTCATTTTAATGAATTTTACAATCAACTGGCAATTGGCGTTGGAAGCGGTATTCGCCTTGATTTTAACTACTTCGTCTTTCGATTGGATATGGGAGTAAAGGCAAGAGATCCTTCATTGGAGTCTGGTCAAAGATGGATAATCGGACGAAGAGCATTAAAGTGGTCGGATACTGCATTTAATTTTGCAATTGGATATCCATTCTAAAATAAAAAACAGGAGGCCTTTTGAGTCTTCTTATTTATTACTATTGTATTTGGATTAAGTTTTCTCAGCGGATCCTAATACATTGATGTTTTTCTACATGTAAAGCTATTTTGTTTCAATACAGGCTTTTATAACAGCTTACATTTAAGAAAGGTTGATGAAGTTGCAACCATTAATTGCTTATTCGCCTAGAATTGCTTTTTTTGAATAGTTCAGGCATGACTGAAAGTTCAGGATCCTTCTAATTATTTACTATATGTCTGAATTTATAGCTTCAACTGTTGGTTTTAATCTATTGCAAAAACGTCAATATATCTAATGAAGCATAAGTAATTTGTAAAATAAAGTTTATATATGTAATTTTGCACCCGAAATAGTAGTCAATAGATGAGTCTCATCCAATATTCGCATTTTATTGTTTGCTGTTATTCTTAATTTTTAAAGATATTTTTCTTTAATCTAAATTAAAGGCTAATAATTTGTTGTAAGCTGTAAACATTTAGTACCTTTACCGTTTGAATAGACTTTAGGTATTTATCAATGTTAATCGTTTAGATTTCTTGATTATAACCTTTTGATTTGATTATATTTTTATTCTAAATTTCATTATTTGATATTATGGGAAAAGTTTTAGACGTGGTAAAACCTGGTGTTGTAACTGGTGACGACGTAAGTAAATTATTTGCAGTAGCAAAAGCAGAAGGATTTGCAATGCCTGCAGTTAATGTTGTAGGAACAGACTCTATCAATGGTATTTTAGAAGCTGCTAAAGTGGTGAATTCACCAGTAATGATTCAGCTTTCTAACGGAGGTGCAGCTTTTTTTGCTGGTAAAGGATTAAAGTTGGAAGGTCAGCAAGCTCAGATTTTAGGAGCTATCTCAGCTGCAAAACATGTTCATACTTTAGCTGAAGCTTATGGTGTACCAGTGATTTTACACACCGACCACGCTGCTAAGAAATTATTACCTTGGATCGACGGATTGTTGGATGCAAGTGAAAAGCACTTTGCTGAAACTGGTAAGCCATTGTTCAGCTCTCATATGTTAGATCTTTCTGAAGAGCCTCTTGAGGAGAATATTGAAATCTGTAAAGAGTATTTGACTCGTATGAGCAAAATGGGAATGACTCTTGAGATTGAGTTAGGAATTACTGGTGGTGAAGAAGATGGTGTTGATAACTCTGATGTTGATAACGCATTACTTTATACTCAGCCAGAAGAAGTTGCTTTTGCATACGAAGAATTATTGAAGATTTCTCCAAACTTCACAATTGCTGCTTCATTTGGTAACGTACATGGTGTTTATAAGCCAGGTAATGTTGTTTTGAAACCATCTATTTTGGATGCTTCTCAAAAGTATATTCAGGAAAAATACAATACAGCAGAAAAGCCTGTTAACTTTGTATTCCATGGTGGTTCTGGTTCTACTTTAGAAGAGATCCGTGAGGCTATCAGCTATGGTGTTATTAAAATGAACATCGATACTGATACACAATGGGCAACATGGGATGGTGTACGTCAGTTTGAAGCTGATAACCGTCCATACCTACAAGGTCAGATTGGTAACCCAGAAGGTGACGATAAGCCAAATAAGAAGTATTACGATCCTCGTGTTTGGTTGCGTGCTGGTCAGGTAACTCTTGTTGATCGTTTGAAAGTTGCTTTCGAAGATCTAAACTGTATTGATCGTCTATAAAATTTTATAGAAAGATATATTAAAAGAGGCGCTGGTTTTGTATCTTGTGCCTCTTTTTTTTAGGTATAATTCAAATTATCAAAATAAAATGAGTATCGATACAAGAGATAGCTTTACAGGAAAATTCGGTGTAATTGCTGCAGCTGCCGGTTCTGCTGTTGGATTAGGAAATATTTGGAGATTTCCATATGTTGTTGGTGAGAATGGTGGTGGAGCTTTTCTTTTGGTTTATATTTTATTTATTCTTGCAATAGGTATTCCAGTGATGATGTCTGAATTAATTATTGGTCGAAGAGCGCAAAAGAATGTGTTTGGAGCCTTTAAGGCATTGGCACCAAAACATCCTTATTTTATTATTGTTGGGATAATGGGTGTAGGTGCTGCGTTTATGATTCTGGCGTTTTACTCTGTTGTAGCCGGTTGGACACTGGAATATACGTATCTGGCGGTGAGTAACAATCTTCTAACCAAGACTTCGTCAGAACTATCTGTTTTCTTCTCAGAATTTTCACAATCAACAACCGGGCCGGTAATTTGGATGGTTGTATTTATGTTTTTAACGGGTGCTATAGTTATTGGGGGAGTGCAAAAAGGTATTGAGCGTTATACAAAAATATTAATGCCTGTATTGTTCATTATTATTGTTATTCTTTGTATAAAGTCAGCAACACTCGATGGAGCAGGTAAAGGTTTTTCATTTTTATTTAAGCCTGATTTTTCGAAAGTTACAGGAAAAGTAATTTTAGAGGCACTTGGACAGGCATTTTTCTCCCTCAGTATCGGTATGGGTGTAATTGCTACGTATGGTTCCTATATTCAGAAAAAGGAGAATCTATTTACGACGGCTGTTTCTGTATCATTTGCTGATACCTTAATTGCAGTATTGGCAGGAGTAGCAATTTTTCCGGCTGTTTTTGCATTTGGTATTGATCCTAGTTCTGGTCCTGGATTAGTATTTGAGACCCTTCCTAATGTTTTTAATCATATGGCAGGAGGATATTTCTTTTCTGTAGCTTTCTTTTTGTTGCTTGTAATTGCAGCATTAACATCTTCTGTCTCTTTATTGGAAGTTGTGGTTGCATATTTTGCCGAAGAATTGGGAATGAAAAGGACTGTAGCAACTGTCATTGCGACAATTGCAATTACATTATTTGGCTTATTGGCTGTGTTCAGTTCAGAGATGTTTAATTTCTTTGACAAGACATCGTCAAATATTTTATTGCCATTAGGTGGAATTTTAATTTCAGTTTTTGTAGGTTGGGTACTTGGAAAATTGCAAGTTAAAGATGAACTTTCTGCTCATGGAGGAAAGGTTCGTATGATTGGTCTTCTTATGATCATTCTGAAAATTATTGCTCCATTAGCTATTGGACTTGTGTTTTTAAATGGTATAGGTATAATATAAAGCCTGTGATGTTGAACAGTTGAAGAAGGTAGGCTTTCAAAACTGTGAATCATGTGGCGTGAATTTTTAACATTAACTAAACGGGAACAGACTGGTATTTTGAGTCTGTTCTTTTTGTTAGTAATACTTATAGGCTTGCTTTGGATTAAACCCGCCTTCAAGGAAGAGCAGGTGGACAAAGAATTACAAGCCTGTGCAGATCAGCTTAAACAGTCTAATTCTGTCATGGTATCAGAGGATAACTTCGAACCCCTTCAATATTTTAGTTTTGATCCGAACAATGTTTCTAAAAACGATATGCTAAGGTTGGGATTTTCTAATTATGCTTCTGATAATCTTATTAAATATAGAAACGCAGGAGGGAAGTTTAATAGCATTGAAAAATTAGCCCAGATTTATGGAATGGATTCAGTTCATTTAAAAAACATCGAACCTTATATTATATTTAATGTTGATCAAAGGCTTTCTGTTAATAACTTGAATAACTCTACTAAAGTCAATTTTAAAGTTGATCTTAATCTTCAGGATTCATTAGATCTGATTAAATTAAAACTAAATAGCTCTTTATTGAATGATATTCTTCAAATTAAAAAAGAGTTTTATTTTAATCAGCGAATTTCATTAAATGATTTGCAAAGCTGGAGTTTTAGTGAATGGATTTCTATTAAAGATACATTAGTAGTAAGGAAAAGGGCAGATGTGGTTCAAACCGATTTGTTTCAAATAGAACTAAATTCAGCTGATACTGCCGAATTGGCTTTGCTAAAAGGTATTGGTAAAGTATTGGCAAGAAGGATAGTTTATTATCGCAATCGCCTGGGCGGATTTTATGAAATTAATCAATTGGCAGAAGTAGAAGGAATATCACCCATTGTAATCAATGATAATCAAAAATATATCTTAATTGATACGTCATTTATTAAGAAAATAAACATTAACAAAGCCAGTTTAAGAAGAATGAAGGAGCATCCTTATATGGATTTTTACATGGCTAAAGATATTTACGAATCCAGAAAGGAATCAGTTGTAAATCTGAAAGATATCATCCAAATGAGATCTTTTGCAAAGGCTAACAAGAATAGGATTCGTCAGTATTTTACAGATAACTGATAAAAGTGTATTAAAAACTGCTAAAAAAGAGCTTCAAAATTTGTTGTAATCAGTAAACTTCCTTTTCTTTGCACCTGCAAAATTTCAAGGTACAAAGTAATTGCTTCCGATTTGATTGATTTTTTGCGATTTAATAGGTATTTTTGCAGCCTAAATAAAAAATTAAAGAAAGCGTTATGATAGTTATTCCAATTAAAGAAGGCGAAAACATTGAAAGAGCCTTGAAGAAGTTCAAAAGAAAATTTGAGAAGACTGGTACTATGCGTGAATTAAGATCACGTCAGGCATTCACAAAGCCTTCAATTGTTAGAAGAGAGCAAGTTAAAAAAGCAGCATACATTCAGCAATTGCAGCGCGAAGCTGAATAGATTTTTTGCGTAGGAGGGCGTCGGTTTATTGCTGATTTTTTCGTATATTCGTTAGAGCATAAAAAGACTCCCTCTGTTGATGCAAAATATTGATTCATTCTATAAATATCTTGAATTTGAAAAGCGTAGTTCGGTACATACCTTAACTGCGTACAAAAATGATGTTGGCCAGTTCTGTGATTATCTCCAGGAGAAAGAGATTAACAACTGGCAACAGATTACTGCAAAAATCATCCGTCAGTGGATGGTTGAAATGCTCGACGAGGGCACCAAGGCCAGAACGGTCACAAGAAAAATTTCAACACTTAAGGTTTTATTTCGGTTTTTGATTCGTGAAGAAGTGTTGGAAAGTAATCCTGCAGATAAAGTTACTACTCCAAAAATCCCTAAGCGCTTGCCTGTTTTTGTCAAGGAAAACGAAATGGATTTTTTATTGGATCAAATTGATTTTGGTAATGATTATTCCGGTATACGAAATAAAGTCATTATTGATCTTTTTTATTTTACCGGAATGCGATTATCTGAATTAGTTGAATTGAAAATATCACAAATTGATTTTTCCAATGAAGTTATCAAGGTTTTGGGTAAGAGAAATAAAGAGAGAATAATACCCATTACCCGAGAACTAAAAATGTCACTTGTTAGTTATATAAGTAGGAGAAACCAAACTTTTCCTGATATAAAAAATAAAGTGCTTTTTCTTACAGATAAAGGAAATCCTGTGTATCAAAAGTTGGTTTATAGAGTAGTAAATCGTTATCTTAGTCAAGTGTCTACGGTCACAAAAAAGAGCCCGCATGTTATTAGGCATTCATTTGCAACAGCTTTGCTTAATAAAGGTGCAGACTTAAATGCGATAAAGGAATTGTTAGGGCATGCTAATTTAGCCGCTACCGAGGTTTATACTCACAATTCCTATGAGAAGTTAAATTCTATTTATAAACAGGCTCACCCGCGAGCCTAAAAGAAGGAGGAATGCATATGAATGTTACAATTCAATCTGTACGCTTTACTGCTTCCGATCAATTGGAAGAGTTTATCCAACAAAAAGTTAGTAAGTTGGATCAGTTTTTTGATGGTATTGTATCAGCAGAGGTGATTTTGAAGTTGGATAAGTCAGATTCAACAGAGAACAAAGTATCAGAAATAAGTCTTAACGTTCCCGGAGGAGATTTGTTTGCAAAAAAGCAAACCAAATCTTTTGAAGAAGGTGTTGACTTATGTGTCGATGCCTTGCGTAAACAGTTGATAAAATGGAAAGAAAAGGTACGTGCCAAATAACCAAAAAAAAAAGCGTTTTTTTTGTGTTGTTGAAAATAAATTATACATTTGCACACCGTTTTTAGGGTAGTACGTACAGTGCTGCTTGAAAATGAACTTAATAGGCTGATTGACCAAGGTAATCGGCCTATTGAAATGAAAAAAAGAAACCAAACGTGGTTTTTAGTTAAAAAAAAAGTATTGAAAATATATGTTGGGGAGATACCAAAGTGGCCAACTGGGGCGGACTGTAACTCCGCTGTCGTACGACTTCGTAGGTTCGAATCCTGCTCTCCCCACTAATGGAATTATAGATTCTTATGCGGAAGTAGCTCAGTTGATAGAGCATCAGCCTTCCAAGCTGAGGGTCGCGGGTTTGAGCCCCGTCTTCCGCTCACTTTTAGTGATAAGAATAAATTCCTTTTTGCATTGAAGATTAATTTTATTGACAATGCAAAAAAATAGAGTTAGTTTAAGATTCAATTTATATCTAATTGTCTAATATTTCGAGTTATGGCTAAAGAAACATTTCAAAGGACGAAGCCTCACGTTAATATCGGTACCATTGGTCACGTTGACCACGGTAAAACTACTTTGACTGCTGCTATCACAAAAGTTTTGGCTGATGCAGGATTGAGTGAAGCAAAAGACTTCGACCAAATTGATAACGCTCCTGAAGAAAAAGAAAGGGGTATTACTATTAACACTGCTCACGTTGAGTATCAAACAGAAAACCGTCACTACGCACACGTTGACTGTCCAGGTCACGCGGATTACGTAAAGAACATGGTAACTGGTGCTGCTCAGATGGACGGTGCAATTCTTGTATGTGCTGCTACTGATGGTCCTATGCCTCAAACTCGCGAGCACATCCTACTTTGTCGTCAGGTAAACGTTCCTAAAATCGTTGTTTTCTTGAATAAAGTTGACATGGTTGACGATGAGGAATTATTAGAGCTTGTTGAGATGGAAGTTCGTGACCTATTAAGCTTCTACGAGTTTGAAGGTGATGATTCTCCAGTAATCATGGGTTCTGCTCTTGGTGCATTGAATGGAGAAGCACAATGGGTAGAGAAAGTAATGGAATTAATGGCTGCTGTAGATGAGTGGATTCCACTTCCTCCACGTGACATTGAAAAGCCATTCTTGATGCCTGTTGAGGACGTATTCTCTATTACAGGTCGTGGTACTGTAGCAACTGGTCGTATCGAAACTGGTGTTATCAAAACTGGTGAAGAAATGCAGATCATTGGTCTTGGTGCAGAAGGTAAGAAAACTGTATGTACTGGGGTAGAAATGTTCCGTAAGATTTTGGATACTGGTGAAGCTGGAGATAACGTAGGTTTATTGATGCGTGGTATCGACAAAAAAGAAATTAAGCGTGGTATGGTATTGGCTAAGCCAGGTTCAATCACTCCTCACTCTAAATTTAAAGGTGAGATCTATGTGTTGAAGAAAGAAGAAGGTGGTCGTCACACTCCATTCCATAACAAATACCGTCCTCAGTTCTACTTACGTACATTGGACGTAACTGGTGAGATCACTCTTCCAGAAGGAACTGAAATGGTAATGCCTGGTGATAACGTAACTATCACTGTAGATTTGATCTACCCAGTAGCATTGAACCAAGGTCTTCGTTTCGCTATCCGCGAAGGTGGACGTACAGTTGGTGCTGGTCAGGTAACTGAAATTCTTGACTAATCATTGATTAGCATATAAAACCGGAAGCGAAAGTTTCCGGTTCTTTTACGGGTGTAGCTCAGTTGGTAGAGCACTGGTCTCCAAAACCAGGTGTCGGGCGTTCGAGTCGCTCCTCCCGTGCTCAAAAAGCCGGTTTCAGGACAACAAGTTATGAAACCGGCACATTAATGAAACAATATTATGAGTAAACTAACAGCATATTTTAAAGACGTTCATAATGAGTTGATCAATAAGACGTCATGGCCAACTTGGTCGGAACTAACAAACAGTGCAATTGTTGTTATGGTAGCTTCCTTAATTATTGCTGCAATTATCTTTGGCATGGATTCTGCTTTTGATAATGGTATTGATTGGATTTACAGACGACTTTACTAATCATCATATAGAGGACTTTAATAAATGGCCGAAGTCGAAAAAAAATGGTATGTTCTCCGTGCAATCGGAGGAAAAGAAAAGAAGGTTAAAGAATATGTTGAAAGCGAGATTGCTGGCTTGAAACTTACTGACTATGTAAGTCAGGTTCTGATACCTACCGAGAAAGTATATCAAATACGTAATGGAAAAAAAGTAAGTAAGGAACGCCCTTATTTACCAGGTTATGTGTTGGTTGAAGCTGCTATGGTAGGAGAGATTCCACATATTCTTCGAAATATACCTAATGTAATTGGTTTTCTGGGGGACAATGATTCAAACCCTATTCCGTTGCGTCAATCTGAAGTAAACCGTATCCTAGGCAAGGTTGATGAACTGAATGAAACAGATGAAGAAATCAATGTACCATACTTTGTTGGTGAAACAGTAAAAGTAATAGATGGTCCTTTTAGTGGATTCAACGGTTTAATCGAAGAGGTTAACGAAGAAAAGAAAAAGCTAAAAGTAATGGTGAAAATTTTCGGAAGAAAAACACCACTTGAATTAAGTTTTATGCAGGTAGAAAAAGAGTAGTTACTTAGTAGAAACAAGCTTCCATGTAGACTTAATGTTTGCATACTACAAGTGACATCTTTAATTATCTATATTTTAATAAATAAATACGAATTGCTACAATGGCTAAAGAAGTAGAAGCTTTTATCAAACTTCAGATAAAAGGTGGTGCAGCTAATCCTTCACCTCCAGTTGGTCCTGCGTTAGGTGCCAAAGGGGTGAACATTATGGAGTTCTGCAAGCAATTCAATGCCAGAACACAGGAAAAAGCTGGTAAAGTTTTACCTGTGGTTATCTCGGTGTATAAAGACAAATCTTTTGAATTTGTTATTAAAACACCACCGGCAGCTGTTCAAATTATGGAAGCGGCTAAACTTAAAGGGGGTTCACCTGAACCTAACCGTAAGAAAGTTGGTTCTATTACCTGGGATCAGGTGAAAGCTATTGCCGAAGATAAAATGGCTGACTTGAATTGTTTTACAGTTGAATCTGCAATGAGGATGATCGCCGGTACCGCCAGAAGTATGGGAGTAACCGTATCGGGAGAATTCCCTGGTAGTAACTAATTAACACCTTTTTGCGAAAATGACAAAACTAACAAAAAATAAAAAGTTAGCGTTAGAAAAAATCGATGCCTCAAAACTTTACTCTCTTGAGGAAGCAGCGAAATTGGTTAAGGAAGTAACCACTACCAAATTCGACGCTTCGGTAGATATCGATGTTCGCTTAGGTGTTGATCCACGTAAAGCGAACCAGATGGTAAGAGGTGTTGTGACTTTGCCTCACGGAACAGGAAAAGAAACACGTGTTTTAGTGTTATGTACTCCTGATAAAGACGAAGAAGCAAAGGCAGCAGGCGCCGATTATGTTGGACTAGACGAATACATTGAGAAAATCAAAGGTGGTTGGACTGATGTGGACGTGATTATAACCATGCCAAGTGTAATGGCGAAAGTAGGTGCTCTAGGTCGTATTTTAGGTCCTCGCGGCTTAATGCCAAACCCTAAGAGTGGTACTGTAACCATGGACATTGCTAAAGCGGTACAAGAAGTTAAAGCCGGTAAAATCGACTTTAAAGTAGACCGTTACGGTATTGTTCATACATCTGTTGGTAAGGTATCGTTTAGTGAAGATAAAATCGTTGATAACGTAAAAGAATTCATGAACACTATCATGAAACTTAAGCCTAGCGCGGCTAAAGGAACTTACGTTAAGAGTATTGGTCTTTCTAGCACCATGAGTCCGGGTCTTCGCATTGAACCTAAATCGGTTGATGCTTAATGTTTAATCTTTAAAAAGAAGAAGGAATCATGAGAAAAGAAGATAAAAATACGGTCATCAATGATATTGTTGCGAGTATTAATGAGTATAGTCACTTTTATGTAACTGACGCAGCAGGATTAAATGCTGAAAAAAGTAGTAATCTGCGTCGTGAGTGTTTCAAAAAAGATGTAAAAATGGTGATGGTTAAAAACACCCTTTTACAAAAAGCTTTGGAACAGATCGAAGGTGATTTCGAAGAAATGTACGCAACATTTAAAGGAACAACTGCTGTTTTATTCTCCAACACAGGTAACGTTCCAGCTAAGTTGATTAAAGATTTTTCTAAAGCAAATGCTAAGCCTACGCTTAAGAGTGCTTATGTAGAAGAGTCGCTTTATATTGGCGAAAATCAACTTGAAGCATTGTGTAACATCAAGTCAAAAGAAGAAGTTATTGCAGATGTTATCGCATTGCTACAATCTCCGATGAAAAACGTTGTTTCTGCCCTTCAATCAGGTGGATCGACCATTCACGGACTATTAAAAACACTAGGAGAAAAAGAATAATTAAAGTAAAAACAATATTTAATAAATAGAAAAATGGCTGATATCAAAAAGCTTGCAGAAGAATTAGTAAATTTGACTGTTAAAGAAGTTAACGAACTAGCTGAAGTTTTAAAAGAAGAATATGGTATCGAACCTGCTGCTGCAGCTGTTGCTGTAGCTGGCCCTGCTGCTGGTGGCGAAGCTGCTGCTGCTGAGCAAACTGAGTTTGACGTAATTTTGAAGTCTGCAGGTGGTTCTAAATTAGCTATCGTTAAGTTAGTTAAAGAAATGACTGGCGTTGGTTTGAAAGAAGCTAAAGAATTAGTGGACAAAGCACCAGCTCCATTAAAGGAAAAAGTAACTAAAGAAGAAGCTGAAGCATTAAAATCTCAATTAGAAGAGGCAGGAGCAGAAGTTGAACTTAAGTAATTTAAATTCCTATATAAGGATTTTCGGTTTAGGAAACCCGGTAACGGGTCTCCTAAACCTTTTTGTGCTTTAATATTTTAGGTTCAATAAATTTGTTGATAGATGACTCCAAATACTACCGAAAGGATTAGTTTTGCTTCCATTAAGAATAAGTTGGATTACCCTGACTTACTGGAAGTTCAATTAAAATCTTTCCGCGAATTCTTCCAAATGGGTTCTACCCCAGAAGAGCGGAAATTGGAGGGGTTATATCAGGTTTTCAATGAGAATTTCCCCATTACGGATACAAGAAACAACTTCGTTCTGGAGTTTCTTGATTTCTCGATCGATCCACCACGATATAGCATCTCAGAGTGCATAGAAAGAGGTTTAACATTCAGTGTGCCTCTAAAAGCCAAATTAAAGTTGTACTGTACCGATCCTGAGCACGAGGATTTTGATACGGTGGTACAAGATGTATATTTGGGCACAATTCCTTACATGACCGATAAAGGTAGCTTTATCATAAATGGAGCAGAGCGTGTTGTAGTTAGTCAGTTGCACCGTTCTCCTGGTGTATTCTTCGGACAAAGCGTTCATGCCAATGGTACTAAGTTGTATTCAGCTCGTATCATTCCATTTAAAGGATCATGGATTGAATTTGCTACCGATATAAACAGCGTGATGTATGCTTACATCGACCGTAAGAAAAAGCTTCCGGTAACTACGTTGTTAAGAGCAATTGGATATGAAGGTGACAAGGATATTCTTGAAATCTTCGACCTTGCTGATGAAATTAAAGTCAATAAGTCAAGCCTTAAGAAAGTGGTTGGCCGTAAATTGGCAGCCCGTGTTCTTAAATCATGGATTGAGGATTTCGTAGATGAAGATACCGGTGAAGTTGTTTCAATCGAACGTAACGAAGTTATTATCGATCGTGAAACAGTCCTTACCGATGAACACGTAGATGAGATTATTGACTCTGGTACTAAAACAATTCTATTGCACAAGGAAAACCAAAACCTTTCCGATTTTGCAATTATTTATAATACTCTTCAGAAAGACCCTTGTAACTCTGAAAAAGAGGCAGTAGTTCATATCTATCGACAATTAAGAAATGCTGAGCCACCTGATGAGGCAACGGCTCGTGATGTTATCGACAAATTGTTCTTCTCTGACAAGCGTTATGACTTGGGAGATGTAGGACGTTATCGATTAAACAAAAAATTAAATCTAAGTACGGACTGGGAAAATAAAGTATTGACTCGCGAAGATATCATTGCGATCATCAAGCACTTAATCCAGTTGATCAATTCAAAAACTGATGTTGATGATATTGACCACTTAAGTAACCGTCGTGTAAGAACCGTTGGCGAACAAATGGCAAATCAGTTTGGTGTTGGTTTAGCACGTATGGCCCGCACCATTCGTGAACGTATGAATGTACGCGACAATGAGGTGTTTACTCCAATTGACTTAATTAACAGTAAGACTTTGTCTTCAGTTATTAATAGTTTCTTTGGAACAAATGCTTTGTCTCAGTTTATGGATCAAACAAACCCATTGGCTGAGATTACACACAAACGTCGTATGTCAGCTTTGGGTCCTGGTGGTTTATCACGTGAACGTGCAGGTTTCGAGGTTCGTGACGTACACTATACTCACTATGGTCGTTTGTGTCCGATTGAAACTCCTGAAGGTCCAAACATCGGTTTGATTTCTTCTTTATGTGTTTATGCTAAGATAAACGATCTAGGATTTATTGAAACTCCTTACCGTAAAGTAGAAAACGGACAAGTTGATTTATCCAATGAAGGTGTATCTTACTTAACCGCCGAAGAAGAAGAAGAAAAAATCATTGCTCAGGCAAATGCTCCGTTGCATGATGACGGTAAATTTGTTAACGACAGAGTAAAAGCTCGTGAAGAAGGTGACTTCCCAGTTGTAGAACCAGGAGAAGTACATATGATGGACGTTGCACCAAACCAGATTGCGTCTGTTGCAGCCTCATTAATTCCTTTCCTTGAGCATGATGATGCGAACCGTGCTTTGATGGGATCTAACATGATGCGTCAGGCAGTACCTTTGATGCGTCCTGAGTCACCAATTGTTGGAACCGGATTAGAAGGTAAATTAATTCAGGATTCACGTACTCACGTCGTTGCTGAAGGCGAAGGTGTTGTTGAGTATGTTGATGCCGATGAGATTGTTATTCGTTATGATCAAACAGATGATGAACGTTTTGTAAGCTTCGATGGCGAAACTAAGCGTTACCGTTTGTTGAAGTATCAGAAGACGAACCAAAATACTAGTATTGACGTTAAGCCTTTGGTTACCAAAGGTCAGAGAGTGTCCAAAGGACAGATTTTGTCTGATGGTTATTCTACTGAAAAAGGTGAACTTGGATTAGGACGTAACCTTAAAGTAGCATTTATGCCTTGGAAAGGGTATAACTTCGAGGATGCGATTGTAATTTCTGAGAAAGTTGTTCGCGATGACGTCTTTACATCAATTCATATTGATGAATATTCATTGGAAGTTCGTGATACTAAACGTGGATTAGAAGAATTAACTTCTGATATCCCTAACGTTAGTGAAGAAGCTACCAAGGATTTAGATGAGAATGGTTTGATTCGAATTGGAGCTCATGTTAAACCTGGAGATATCTTAATTGGTAAGATTACTCCAAAAGGTGAAAGTGATCCAACTCCTGAAGAAAAACTATTACGCGCTATCTTCGGTGAAAAAGCTGGTGATGTTAAAGATGCATCATTAAAAGCCTCTCCATCATTGAAAGGTGTGGTTATCGATAAGAAGTTGTTCTCTCGTAACATCAAGGATCGTAAGTCACGTTCTTCTGAGAAGAGCATGATTGCCAAAATTGATGAGGATTTCGCTAGATCAGCTGAGGAGTTAAAAGGAAGATTGATCGATAAATTATTCGTTCAGTTAAACGGTAAGACTTCTCAGGGAGTTAAAGATTATTTAGAAGTGGATATCGTATCAAAAGGTACTAAGTTCACTCAAAAAATCCTTAACGACATTGATTATTTGAATGTTAATCCAAATGACTGGACAACAGACAAAGATAAGAATGACCTTATTTCAAAGGTTATTCACAACTATCGTATGAAGTACAAAGAGTTGGAAGCAGTTGAAAAGCGCCAGAAGTACAACGTTACTATTGGTGATGAGCTTCCTGCAGGTATTGTACAGTTAGCAAAAGTATATATTGCTAAAAAACGTAAGATTACGGTAGGTGATAAGATGGCAGGTCGTCACGGTAACAAAGGTATTGTATCACGTATTGTACGTGCCGAAGATATGCCTTTCTTAGAAGACGGAACGCCAGTTGATATTGTTTTGAACCCATTAGGTGTACCTTCAAGGATGAACCTTGGACAGATTTACGAAACTGTTCTTGGTTGGGCCGGTAAGAATTTGGGAGTTAAATTTGCTACTCCTATCTTCGATGGTGCTAAAATGGAAGATTTGAATGGTTGGACTGATAAAGCAGGCGTTCCTCGTTATGGTCGTACATATTTGTATGATGGAGGAACAGGTGAGCGTTTCCACCAGCCGGCAACAGTAGGTGTGATTTACATGCTGAAACTGGGCCACATGGTAGAAGACAAAATGCACGCCAGATCGATTGGTCCTTACTCATTAATTACGCAACAGCCATTAGGTGGTAAAGCACAGTTTGGTGGTCAGCGTTTTGGTGAGATGGAGGTATGGGCATTAGAAGCATTTGGTGCGGCTAATATCCTTCAAGAGATCTTAACTGTTAAGTCGGATGATGTAATTGGACGAGCTAAGGCTTATGAGGCAATAGTGAAAGGTGATGGACTTCCTCAAGCAGGTATTCCTGAGTCATTGAATGTATTGCTTCATGAAATGCGTGGTCTCGGACTAAGTGTGAACTTAGATTAATAATCTGATCGAAGAGAATGGTGCTTGCACTGTTCTCTTTATATCCATATTTATAATTTTCAAATACTCTACGCTATATGGCATTTAGAAGAGATCAGAAAACAAAAACTAGTTTCAATAAGATCACTATTGGCTTGGCTTCACCGGAAGAAATTCTGGAGATGTCGAGTGGCGAAGTGCTTAAGCCTGAAACTATCAACTACCGTACATATAAGCCTGAGCGCGACGGATTATTCTGTGAAAGAATTTTCGGTCCTGTAAAGGATTATGAATGTCACTGTGGTAAATATAAGCGTATCAGGTACCGTGGCATCGTCTGCGACCGATGTGGTGTTGAAGTAACCGAGAAGAAGGTACGTCGTGAGAGAATGGGACATATCTCATTAGTGGTTCCTGTTGCTCATATCTGGTATTTCAAGTCATTACCGAATAAAATTGGTTACTTACTTGGTTTACCAACAAAAAAATTAGATACTATCATTTATTACGAGCGTTATGTTGTTATTAATGCTGGTGTTAAAGCTGAAGATGGTATTAACAAAATGGATTTCTTAACAGAAGAGGAATATCTTGATATTTTAGAAACTCTTCCAAAAGATAATCAGCATCTTGATGATGATGATCCAAACAAATTCATTGCAAAAATGGGTGCCGATGCATTACATATGTTATTAGGCCGCATTGATTTGGATTCATTATCTTATGACTTACGTCATAAAGCGAGTACTGAAACATCACAACAACGTAAGAATGAAGCTTTAAAGCGTCTTCAGGTTGTTGAGTCATTCCGTGAGTCGCAAGGTATCAACCGTCCTGAATGGATGATTGTGAAAGTAGTTCCTGTTATTCCACCAGAATTACGTCCTTTGGTACCATTGGATGGTGGTCGTTTTGCTACTTCCGACCTTAACGACTTGTATCGCCGTGTGATTATCCGTAACAATCGTTTGAAGCGATTAATTGAAATCAAAGCACCTGAAGTAATCTTACGTAACGAAAAACGTATGTTACAGGAAGCTGTGGATTCATTGTTCGATAACTCGCGTAAATCAAATGCTGTTAAAACTGATTCAAACCGTCCTTTAAAATCTTTAAGTGATAGTTTGAAAGGTAAGCAAGGACGTTTCCGTCAGAACTTATTGGGTAAGCGTGTTGACTACTCAGCTCGTTCTGTAATTGTTGTAGGTCCGGAGCTTAATATGCATGAGTGTGGTATTCCAAAAGATATGGCAGCTGAGCTGTTTAAACCATTTGTTATCCGTAAGCTTATCGAGCGTGGGGTAGTAAAAACGGTTAAATCAGCAAAGAAAATTGTTGACCGTAAAGATCCTGTTGTTTGGGATATTTTGGAAAATGTAATGAAAGGTCACCCGGTATTATTAAACCGTGCCCCTACGCTTCACCGTTTAGGTATTCAGGCGTTTCAGCCTAAAATGATCGAAGGTAAAGCAATTCAGCTACATCCACTTGCTTGTTCTGCATTTAACGCTGACTTTGACGGTGACCAGATGGCGGTTCACTTACCATTAGGTAATGCTGCAATTTTGGAAGCCCAAATGTTAATGTTAGGATCTCAAAACATTTTGAACCCTGCTAACGGTGCACCTATTACTGTACCATCTCAGGATATGGTTTTGGGTCTCTATTATATGACCAAAGCTCGTGAAGGTGCCAAAGGTGAAGGATTGATTTTCTATTCACCAGAGGAGACTAAAATTGCCTTTAACGAAAAACGTGTTGATTTACATGCAATCGTAAAAGTTAAAACTAATGATTTAAATGCTGAAGGTGAGATTGTTAAAACAATAATCGAAACAACAGTTGGACGAATCTTATTTAATGAGTTTGTACCTTCTAAGGCAGGTTATATCAATAAAGTTTTGACCAAAAAGGCATTGCGCGACATTATTGGTGAAGTACATAAAGTTTGTGGTACACCACGTACTGCAGCTTTCCTTGATGATATTAAAAACCTTGGATACCGTATGGCATTCGAAGGTGGTCTGTCGTTTAACCTGGGTGACGTAATTATACCTGCTGAAAAAGAAACTCTTGTTCAGGAAGGATATGATGAAGTTGAAGAAGTAATGAATAACTATAACATGGGTTTCATTACCAACAACGAACGTTACAATCAGATTATCGATATCTGGACGCATGTTAATGCCCGATTGACTCAAACCTTAATGAATCAGTTGAGTTCTGACAGACAAGGTTTCAACTCAGTATACATGATGCTTGACTCTGGAGCGAGGGGTTCTAAGGAACAGATTCGTCAGTTGTCAGGTATGAGGGGGCTGATGGCAAAACCACAGAAATCTGGTGCTGAAGGAGGTCAGATTATTGAAAACCCAATTCTTTCGAACTTTAAAGAAGGACTGTCGGTATTAGAGTACTTTATCTCTACTCACGGTGCACGTAAAGGTTTGGCGGATACCGCTCTTAAAACTGCGGATGCGGGATACCTTACTCGTCGTTTGGTTGACGTATCTCAGGATGTGGTTATTCTTGAAGAAGATTGTGGTACTCTAAGAGGTTTAACAGCAACTGATATAAAAAATAACGAAGAAGTTGTTGCTTCTCTATACGAACGTATTCTTGGACGTGTTTCTGTTCACGATATTTATCACCCAAGTACTGGTGAAAAACTGGTAAGCGCTGGTGAAGAGATTGTTGAAGATCAGGCAAGATTAATTGATGACTCACCAATAGAGCGTGTTGAGATTCGTTCAGTACTGACATGTGAATCTAAACAAGGTGTTTGTGCTAAGTGTTACGGACGTAACCTGGCAACAGGCCGTATGGTTCAAATGGGTGAATCGGTTGGTGTAATTGCTGCACAATCAATCGGAGAGCCGGGTACACAGTTAACACTTCGTACTTTCCACGTAGGGGGTACAGCAGGTAACATTACTTCAGAAAACAGTATCAACGCTAAATACGATGGTGTTGTTGAAATTGAAGAGTTACGTACTGTTCCATCAACTACGGAAGAAGGAACTGAAGTGGATGTGGTGATAGGTCGTTTGGCTGAATTGCGTATTATCGACAAGAATACCAATATTGCCTTAACTACACACCCAATTCCTTATGGTGCCAAACTCCACATTAAAAACGGAGCCGAAATTAAGAAAGGCGATGTGATTTGTGAATGGGACCCATATAACGCATTGATCATTACAGAAAAATCCGGTAAGGTTTCTTTCGAAAATATGATTGATGGTGTTACTTACAAAGAGGAATCGGATGAACAAACTGGTTTCCGCGAAAAAGTAATCACTGAAACTCGTGATAAAACCAAGAACCCATCATTGCGTATCTTAAGTGCCGATGGTGAGATCTTAAAAACATATAACTTACCTGTGGGAGCTCACCTTTCAGTAGATGAAGGTGATGAAGTGAAAATGGGTCAGATATTAGCTAAGATTCCTCGTGCTGTTGGTAAAGCAGGTGATATCACCGGTGGTCTTCCAAGGGTAACCGAATTATTCGAAGCTCGTAACCCAAGTAACCCTGCAGTAGTATCTGAAGTTGATGGTGAGGTAACGTTTGGTAAAATCAAACGTGGTAACCGCGAAATCATGGTTACTTCTAAAATAGGTGAAGTAAAGAAGTATCTGGTATCACTTTCTAAGCAGATCCTCGTTCAGGAGAATGACTATGTACGTGCGGGTACTCCTCTTTCTGACGGAGCAACTACTCCATCAGACATCTTGAGTATTAAAGGTCCTACTGCTGTTCAGGAATATATTGTGAACGAAGTTCAGGATGTATATCGTCTACAGGGTGTGAAAATCAATGATAAGCACTTCGAAATTATCGTACGTCAGATGATGCGTAAGGTAGATATCGATGATCCGGGAGATACTAAATTCCTTGAAAAGCAAATCGTTGATAAGATTGAGTTCATGGAAGAGAACGATAATATCTGGGGTAAAAAAGTAGTTGAAGATGCTGGTGATTCACAAACATTGAAAGCTGGTATGATTATTACAGCCCGTCGTTTGCGTGATGAGAACTCTCAGTTGAAGCGTCGTGACTTGAAACTGGTAACAGCTCGTGAAGCAATTCCGGCTACATCAAGTCAGGTATTACAGGGTATTACCCGTGCCGCACTTCAAACTAAGAGTTTCATGTCAGCTGCATCCTTCCAGGAAACAACTAAAGTGTTAAATGAAGCAGCTATCCAGGGTAAAGTCGACAGACTTGAAGGATTGAAGGAAAATGTGATCTGTGGTCACTTGATTCCTGCCGGTACTGGTGTGCGTTCATATAACAAAGTTGTTGTAGGATCACGAGAAGAATTTGACCGCTTGGTAGGTAAAGAAGTGGTTGAAGAGAATCAAGACTAAACAAATTATTTTGAGATAAGGAGAGAGGGGGAGCACGTTAGTGACTTCCCCTTTTTTGAAAAAATATTGCTATGGAAGATAAGAAGAATCAGAATCAGTTGAATATCGAGCTTAAGGAAGATGTTGCACAAGGTGTTTACTCAAACCTTGCTGTAATAACACATTCACCTTCGGAGTTTGTGCTCGATTTTGTGAGAGTTATGCCAGGTGTGCCTAAAGCACAGGTGAAATCGCGCGTTATCATTACACCTGAGCATGCTAAACGTTTGATGAATGCACTGAATGACAATATAAAGCGTTATGAGTCGATTCATGGTCCAATTAAACAATCGGTACCGCAAGGACCTGACGGTGGACCGGTGATGCCAATGAATTTTGGACCAACAGGACAAGCTTAAAGAATAAAACGGGGCAATTTGCTCCGTTTTTTTTATTTTTAAATAAAAAATCAAATGTCCATTCGTCTCCTGCTGTTTAGCCTCTTGGCTATTTTTATTTCTTCATGTTCTGCTCAGACTGAAAAATCACGGATTATATTAGGTGCTGAGCAATTTGAATCCTACTTGCCATTGCTAAAAGACAAAAAAGTTGGATTATTGGTTAATCACACTTCACTTGTAAATTCGACACATTTGTTAGATACCTTATTAGCATTAAATATTGATGTTCAAAAAGTATTTGCTCCCGAACATGGTTTCAGGGGAAATGCTGATGCAGGTGAGTTGATTAAAAGTGATGTTGATATAAAAACAGGAATTCCAATTGTTTCGATGTATGGTAAAAGTAAGAAACCGTCAAAGGAAACAATGGCAGGATTAGATGCTGTTGTATTTGATATACAGGATGTAGGAGTAAGGTTTTACACTTATGTTTCTTCGATGCATTACATGATGGAAGCATGTGCTGAGAATAATGTTCAGTTGATTGTGTTGGATCGTCCAAATCCGAATGGCGACTATTTTGATGGTCCGGTTTTACAAAAGAAATTTCAATCTTTTGTTGGGATGCATCCTATCCCTGTGGTGCATGGTCTTACGGTTGGTGAACTGGCAAAAATGATAAATGATGAGTATTGGTTAAAGGATAGCCTGAAGACTAGTTTGACGGTAATTCCAATGCAGCATTATAGCCATGATACTTTTTATTCCTTACCGGTTAAACCTTCGCCCAATTTACCCAATGATATATCAATTAGATTATATCCTTCCTTATGCTTTTTCGAAGCAACAACAATCAGTGTTGGACGTGGCACCTATATGCCGTTTCAGGTGATTGGTTATCCTGATTCCTGCATGGGAGATTTTACATTTACTCCGGTATCCATTGAAGGAATGTCAAAATATCCGTCACAACAGAATCAGTTATGTTATGGGATTGATCTCAGACAAGAGCCATTAAGTCATATGTTTACACTGAAGTACTTTGTTGATTTTATGAATAAATGTGTTCCTTCAGATACATTAATCGACAGGGTTAGATGGTTTAATCTTCTTGCCGGCAACGATATGCTTTTAAAAAAAATAAAGGACGGATGGTCGGAAGAACAGATTAAAGAAAGCTGGCATGATGAATTAAATAACTATGCTATTTTAAGACAAAAGTATTTGTTATATCCATGATAAACATTGTATGAAATCTATTATAAAAATTCTTCTTGTACTGGTATTACCATTCAATATTACTGCTCAATCTAATTTTCCGTTTTATGCAGATGAAACAGCAAATCAATGGGTAGATAGTATTTATCAAACATTGTCTGTTGATGAGCAAATAGCACAATTGTTTTGGATAGCCATTGAAAATACTGCTGATGAGAATGCTATATTGAAAAATGAGAACCTGATTCGCGAAACTAAACCGGGAGGAATCATATTTTTTGAGAGCCAATCTTCAGAAGTCATAGATTTGATTAGTCGTTTAAATCATTTATCAGAGGTTCCATTAATTGTGGCAATAGATGGAGAGTGGGGTTTAGGTATGCGTTTAAAAGATGCAAATTCTTTTCCTTATCAAATGACTTTAGGTGCTATTCAAAATGATAGTTTGATTTATGAAATGGGTAGGGAAATAGGTCGTCAGATGAAACAAATGGGTATTAATGTTAATCTGGCTCCAGTAGTTGATGTTAATAACAATCCGGATAACCCTGTAATTGGAAAACGATCGTTTGGAGAGGATCCTGAAAATGTTGCCCGTAAATCATGGGCTTATGCCAAGGAACTGCAGGATGCCGGTATTCTGGCAGTTGCCAAGCATTTTCCGGGACATGGTGATACAAATAAAGATTCGCATCTTACTTTACCTGTTATTTCGCACACTAAAGAAAGACTGGACAGTATTGAGCTGGTGCCTTTCCGGTATGTTATTGAAAAAGGAATCAAGGGTGTTATGACTGCTCATTTAGCTGTTACATCTCTGGAGGATAATGAACAGTTACCATCAAGTTTATCAAAATCGATTTCAACCGATTTGTTACAGACCCAAATGGGATTTACAGGGCTGGTTATTACAGATGCTATGAATATGAAAGGTGTATCAGACTATTCGGGTGTTGGTGAAAATGAATTACAGGCTTTAATTGCTGGAAACGATATAATCGAATTTAGTCCTGATCTGAAGAAATCAATTGAAACCATAAAAAAGGCTCTTCAATCTGGTAAAATATCTCAAAAAACAATAGAAGCTAAGTGTAAGAAAGCTTTATTGGCAAAATATGATTGTGGTCTGAGTAATGCCAGAACAGATTCTTTTAATTATAGTAATGACCATCCCAAAGCTGATTATTTGAAATCAAGCTTATATAAAGAAGCCATTACAGTAATAAAGAATGATGCTGGTATTCCGTTCAAAAAACTGGATGATATTAAAATATCAGTAGTTTGTTTTGAGAATGCTGTAGAATGGAAAAACAATTTTTTAAGGTATCTGGATGTTGAAATAATAGATGGGACTATAAGTAAGATTGATTTATTAGATAGTGCATCTAAGGTATTGGTAATTCCCGACAGTAAGGTTTATAAAAAATATCAGCAACAAATTGATCAGCTTTTGTTAAAAGACAATTGTATTTTAGTTTACCAGGGAAACCCATATCAATTGGCTGAAATAGAAAATTTTGATAAGGCAGAAAGTATTATTCTAACCTATGAAAACAATCCTATTACCAGGGATTGGGTATCTCAACTTTTATTTGGAGCTATTGAAGCCAATGGTACTTTACCGGTTAGTATTAATGAAAAGTACAGAGCAGGTTATGGACTGAATATTGAATCATTAAACAGGCTATCGTATACACAACCTGAAGAGTTTGATTTAGATTCTCGTTTTATTACAACAAAGGTTGATTCGGTTGTGAATGCAGGATTAACAATGAAGGCATTTCCGGGCTGCAGGGTTTTTGTAGCTATTGATGGAAAGGTGATATTCAATAAATGTTATGGTTTTCATACATATGACAGTATATCTCCTGTTCAGGAACACGATGTATACGATTTGGCATCAGTTACCAAAATATCTGGGCCATTACCTCTTATTATGAAGGGAGTGGATGATGGATTGATTGATTTGGATCAGTCTTTCTCAACTTATTGGCCTGACTGGCAGAAAAAGCTTTTTCACAGCTCAAATAAGGAGGAGCTGATCTTTAGAGAAGTCTTAGCTCATCAAGCAGCTTTAACACCTTATATCAACTATTATCCATTCACCTTAAAAAATGGTGTTTATAATAGTCGTTTTTATGATGATCATTTTTCAGATAAGTTTTCGTTGCAGATAGATGATAATGTGTTCCTGAAAACATCGTTTAAAAAGAAGATTTATAAAGAAATACGTAAGTCACCTTTGTTGAATGAGCATAAATACACCTATAGTGGATTATCTTATATTATTTATCCAGAGCTGTTAACCAATCTTTTTCATCACAACTACGAAGAATGTCTTTATAGTCAGTTTTATAAACCTCTGGGAGCATCATCTCTTTGCTATCTGCCCCTTTCGAAGATGGATACCTGCAGAATTCTTCCTACAGAGATGGATAATAATTATCGGCATAAACTGGTTAAGGGATGGGTGCATGATGAAGCAGCTGCTGTAATGGGTGGAGTTTCAGGAAATGCAGGTTTATTTGCTTCTGTTCATGACTTGGCAAAGCTAATGCAGATGTATCTTCAGAATGGTGAATACGGGGGAGAAAGATACATAAGTGCCGATGTATTGAAACAATTCAGTCAGGTTCAATATCCTGAAAATGAAAACAGGAGAGGCCTGGGATTTGATAAGCCTATATTTGGTAATGATACTTTATCTATTGATCAATCTTACCCTGCACCAGGAGTAAGTGCTGACAGTTTTGGACACAGTGGTTTTACCGGCACTTTTGTATGGATGGATCCCCAATATAAAATGTTGTATATATTCTTGTCAAACAGAGTTTATCCAACAAGGGATAACAGACTTCTTTATCAAAAGAATATAAGACCTTCGATACAACAAGTATTTTACGATGCTTTAAAATCCAAGAATTAAAAATCTTCAGGAAGTTCTTGCTGAGTCATTTCAGGGTAAACAGGGTTTGGATTCATTTTGTAAAAAATCTGTTTTTCAGTGATGTCCATTACAAGTACCTTCATGTGAATCAGATTGATCAGTATTTTTTCTGCTTTTCGTGGACTGATACGAGCCATTCCGCAAAATCTTGAGAAGGTGATATAACCATGAATTTCAAGATAGGAGAGAAGTTTGCTCTCGGCATATTTGATTTTTAACATGCCTCCACTTCCTTCTTTCTCCTTTTGCCATACCTCCAATAAAATTCGGTTGGCCATAATGTTTTGATCCTTAACACGTACGTATGCTTTGGGCTTACCATCTTTATCTGGAGCACGGTGTGGACGTTTATTGCTCTTGGGAATAATGATTTCAAGAACTGTTTTACCTTCTACTTCCCATTTTCTGGTTTCGAAAGGAACCTGTGGTTTGCAATGAATTTTAGCTGCTGCCTCAATCATGTAATATTCCTCATCAGATTCAACACCCGCAATTCTGCCATTGTCTTTTACGCCCAATAACAATCTACCACCATCGGTATTGGCAAAAGCAGATAATGAGCGGGCTATCTTTTTTGAGTCATTAACAGCGAATTTAAAATCCTGTGTCTGATGCTCACCTTCGGCAATCATATTTAATAGTTCTTTCCCTTCCACAACTAAAATTCTTTTGCGCAAAGGTCGGAAAAAAGTTGTCATCAACGAAATATTACTTTATTTCCAGAATTGGGCATCAATCAAGCAAATGCTTTACCTAATAGTATGTAGTGTGTTGATAAATAGTTATTAAGAATAAGTCTTTATAATACTTAAATAGGAAAATAGTGATATTTATCATGTGACAAAATCGTTAAAAAATATTAAATTACTGAAAAATATCTCTAATAAATAGAGCAGTGATCACCCTTAAATTTCGCAATTATGACAGAAGTGAAACAACTGGTTCAAGACCTTGCTGATCAATATGGCAGAAACCAGGAAAGTCTGTTACCAATTCTGCAAGGTATTGTAAACAGAGAGCAACACATTTCAGAAGATGCGATGATTGAAGTAGCCCGGGAATTGAATATTTCGGCAGCTCAGGTTTATGGAACTGCAACGTTTTATTCTTTTCTAAACACCAAACCCCTAGGCAAGTATGTCATTCGTGTTTGTAAAACAATTACGTGCATGATGCACGGAAAAAATCAGATTATAAAAGAACTTGAAACCGTTCTGAAGGTGAATCTGGGAGAAACCACACACGATGGCAAATTTACCCTGCTCGAAACAAACTGCCTTGGTCAATGTCATAAAGGGCCGGCAATGTTAATTAACGATAAACCATACACTGAACTTACTCCTGATAAGGTGAGAGAGATTATAATGATGTATCGTGATAAGGAATTACGAGTAAACTAACCATTAACATCTTTCAACTATGAAAAAGAAACATCTGCAACGACTGGATCTTATTTTTAAGAACGAACACGATATAGAAGATATTCTAACCAAAACATTCAAAAAAAGCAATGAGGAGCTTGTTAATGATTTGATAAGTTCAGGATTAAAAGGCCGAGGAGGTGCTGGATTTCCTACGGGTTTAAAATGGAAGCTGGCTTCAGAAGAAGAATCTGATTCTAAATACATTATTTGTAATGCCGATGAGGGTGAGCCCGGAACCTTTAAAGATCGTGAGATACTATCGAGAGTTCCCCATAAAGTTTTAACCGGAATGGCAGTTTGCGCCCGTATTATTGGAGCCAAAAAAGGATTTATTTATCTGCGGGGAGAATATGTTTTTCTGAAACCTCAATTAATGGAGGTAATTAAAGAATTTCATCAGTTATTGGATAAGCTCAAACTGGATTTCAGGGTTGAAATTTTCTTAGGTAGTGGAGCATATATCTGTGGGGAGGAAAGTGCCTTATTTGAAAGTATGGAAGGTAAAAGAGGAGAACCACGGAATAAACCTCCTTTTCCAACACAGCATGGCTATAAAAGTAAACCAACCGTAATAAATAATGTAGAAACACTGGCTCATACATATTCGATTTTTAAATATGGTGCCGATAAATTTAAAGATTTGGGAGTTCAGGATTCACGTGGGTCAAAAGTATTTTCTGTATCCGGAGATACTCCTATTCCTGGAATTTATGAACTGGAATTTGGTATGTCGTTACAAAAATTTGTAGAAGATTTTGGTGATGGGGATGCCAAAGCTGTTCAGGTCGGTGGTGCTTCCGGTTTTTGTGTACCCCGCAAAAAGTTTGACAAAACGGTTATAGGTTATCAGGGTAAACTAAGAGGTACTTCTTTGCCAACAGGAGGCTCCATGATGATTTTCAATTCGTCGCGTTCCATGTATAATGTCCTGCATAATTATCTTGATTTTTTTGTGGAAGAATCATGTGGGCAATGCACACCCTGCAGGGTTGGAACTCAACAATTATTGTTAGGTATTGAAGCCGTTAAAAAAGGAGAACAACCCTCTTCTTATCTTGAAAAGTTAATGGAACTGGCTGAAGCAATGCGGATAACTGCTAAATGTGGTTTAGGGCAATCAGTTGCTAATTCTTTCTCTTCAATTGTTGAGAACTTCAAAGAAGAAATGATCTACTAACCCTTAAATCGAAAATCATGTCAGATAAGATTAATCTACGAATTGATAATATCGCCGTAAGTGTTGAAGAAGGTACAACTATTCTGGAGGCTGCACGAAAGGTAAATATCAGAATTCCTACTTTATGTCATCACGAGGATTTATGTGTTGCCGGAAATTGCCGGGTTTGTATGGTTGAACAAACCGGAGCTGATAGATTATTGCCATCTTGCGCAATGCCTGTTTCAGAAGGTATGGAGATTCAAACCAATAGCTTGAAAGTCAGAAGTGCTCGCAGGCAAATTATTGAATTGCTGGTAAGTGAACACCGAGCCGATTGTACCAGATGTTATAAAAACGGTAAGTGTGAATTGCAGGAGCTCTCTTCGGAATATATTATTGGTGAAAGCGGTTTTATTGATTTGGTTCCCTTAAAGGTGATGACCATCGATAATTTTTCACCATCAATCATAAAAGATGACAGTAAATGTATTCGTTGCCAACGTTGTGTTCGGACCTGCGATCAACTGCAAAATATAGGCGCTTTAACGGTAGCATACAAAGGGAAAAATATGAAGATTTCATCTTTCTATGAAAAGCCAATGTATGAAGTGGTTTGTACCAATTGTGGTCAGTGTGTGAATCGTTGCCCAACAGGTGCTTTAACCGAGAAGACCTATGTCGAACAGGTGTGGACAGCCATCAACAATGATAAAAAGCATGTGGTTGTACAAACAGCTCCTGCTGTACGTATTGCTTTGGGAGAGGCATTGGGTATGCCAGCCGGTGAAATTGTGACTGGTAAAATGGTTTCCGCTTTGCGTCGTTTAGGCTTTGATTCTGTTTTGGATACTGATTTTACAGCTGACTTAACCATTATTGAAGAGGGTAATGAGTTATTGCAACGTTTGAAAAAAGTGTTGGTTGATGGCGATACTTCGGTTAAAATTCCAATGACAACTTCGTGCTCACCAGGATGGGTGAAGTTCATTGAACATACCTTTCCGGAATATCTAGAAAATGTTTCCACTGCAAAATCACCACAGCAAATGTTTGGTGCTTTGGCTAAGACGTTCTATGCCAAAAAAGTTAATGTTGAACCGGAGGATATGGTAAGTGTATCCATTATGCCTTGTACAGCTAAGAAATATGAAGCTGACCGTCCTGAGATGCGTAGCAGCGGATACAAAGATGTTGATTTTGTTTTAACAACACGTGAGTTGGCTTTGATGATTAAGCAGGCCGGAATCGACTTTGCTTCATTGCCCGAAGATGAGTACGATAGTTTTATGGGTGAATCCTCAGGTGCAGCAGTAATCTTTGGCGCCACTGGCGGAGTAATGGAAGCTGCCTTGCGCACAGCTTATGAAGTGGTAACAGGACGCGAGGTTCCATTTGATAATTTGAATATTACGCCTGTTAGAGGTATGGATAGCATAAAAGAGGCAAGTGTTAAAATTGAAAATCCTTTACCTGAATGGAGCTTTTTGGATGGTGTTGAGCTTAAAACCTGCGTAGCACATGGACTTAGTAATGCTAAGCAAGTTATGGAAGCTGTTAAGTCTGGTAAAGCCGATTATCATTTTATTGAGATTATGGCATGTCCGGGTGGATGTTTAGGTGGTGGAGGTCAGCCAATTCCAACTTCTCCTGCCATAAGAGAAAAGCGTAGTAAGGCTATTTACAAAGAAGATAGTTTGAAACCTATCAGAAAATCGCACGAAAATCCTGAGATAGCACAAATCTATGATGAGTTTTTAAAAGAACCATTGGGTAAGAAGTCACACCAATTATTACATACTCATTATACAGAAAGAAACAGATACTAATTACCTCGGTCGTTTCAAAAATGTAATTGCTTCGGCTTGCAATTACAACTAAACCGGGACGAGTTCCCGGTTTTTTATAGCTTATTTTTTAATGTTTTAATAATGAGTGTTATAGCTCATGTGCATTGGTCAACTTATTATTTAGTATTGATATAAATTACCGTTTTAAAGGGGACAGGAAATCTAATTACGGATAAATTTATATAATTTAATATTTAAATATTATGCTGAGTCATGGATAACAAAGTAGAAATTACCATTTGTTTAGGGAGTTCCTGTTTCTCAAGAGGAAATAAGGAAGTACTTCAAGTGATTAAAAGCTTTATTGCCGAACACCAACTGGAAGCAAAAGTTTTTTTTCATGGTGACTTATGCGGAGGAAGATGTGAAGAGGGGCCTGTATTAAAGATTGATAATACATTGTATAAAAAGGTTAGTGTTGATAATGTATATGAAATCTTACGTAGCTTTTTTGATATTAATGATAATGTCTAGAATATAGAATCTATGGCTCAACTTATTGTTGCAGATAAGGATAAGTGTAATCTGAGTTATACATGTGTTCGGGTTTGTCCGTCAAAAGCGATTAAAATAGCCGACCGGCATGCACAGATTTTACCCGATCGTTGTATTGGTTGCGGACATTGTGTTACAATGTGTTCGCAAGAAGCTATCAGTTACCGCGATGAACAGACTATTGTACAGGAATTACTGGCTTCTAAAATGAAAGTGGCAGCCATTTGTGATTCTGCCATATCAGGTGAATTCAATGATGTAACTGATTACAGAAAATTTGTGGCAATGATTCGTGCCTTAGGTTTTGATTATGTAACAGAAATGTCCTTTGCAGTTGACTTAATTGCCTATCGCTACAAAGATTTGGTTGATAACTTTCAGGGCAAACATTTTATATCATCCAAATGTCCGGCGACAGTCAAATACATTGAACGACATGAGCCGGAACTTGTTGAGAATCTCGCAGGTATTGTTCCTCCTTATGTTGCAATGAGTAAGGTTGTGCATCAACGTTATGGAGCGGATACCAAAATAGTTTATATTACAGCATGTACTGCTGCTAAAGATGATACCAAGCGGTTTCATGGTAGTGATGGTAGTATAGAATCGGTTCTCACTTTTGTTGAATTAAGGAAATTATTCAAGAAAAAAAGAATCACAGAGAATACAGTTGAATACAGTGAATTTGATCCTCCACTTGGAAGAAAAGGAGGTCTTTTCCCAATCTCGCATGGCTTATTTCAGGCAGTTGATATCAATCAGGGCTTGCTAGAGGGAAATATTCTAATTACCGAAGGAAGAACCAATTTTTTACAATCTATTAAGGAATTTAAAGAAGAGAAGGATATGCATCAGCATCTTGATCTTTTTTATTGCAGGGGGTGTATCATGGCACCAGGAATGACACCCGGAGGTAAAAAATTTACACGTCGTTCGCAAGTGATTGAATATGTAGATAAAAGGATGAAGGCCATAGATGTTTACCAGTGGCGGCTTGATGTTGAGGAATTTAAAACCTTGGATCTGAGTCGTTCATTCAAATCTGTTGACTTACGTCTTTCTCAACCGAGCGAGGAGGATATTGATCGTGTTTTGCTGGAAATGGGGAAAGGAAAACGTGAAGATCAATTGGGGTGTGGAGCATGTGGTTATCCTTCCTGTCGTGAGTTTGCTGTAGCTCATTTGCAAGGATTGACGAATTTTGAACAATGTTATACCTATTCTATAAAATCACTTAGAAGCTATGTTAAAAAACTAAATGCTTCCAACGAAAAATATAAGCAATCTCAAGATGCTTTATTGAAAAGTGAAGAGAGGGCAAGATATGAAGAACGATCGGCCAAAGAGGCTGCAGAAACTACAACAGCAATGCTTAATAAACTAAGAGCCGGAGTGGTTATGGTCGATGCCAATTTAAAGGTGGTAGAGGCTAACCGCCGGTTCATAGAGATGTTGGGTGAAGACGCCAGAGAAATTTCAATGCTTATCCCAGGTTTGAAAGGTGCCGAATTGAGTAAATTAATTGATTTTCATCGAGTGTTTACAACTGTATTACAATCCGGTCAGGATGTGCTGGACAGAGATGTTACATATGGTAATTCTATACTTAATGTTTCGGTATTTACCATTAAGAAAAACGAAGTTGTTGGTGGCATTATCCGTGATCTGGTAACACCTGAAGTTCGAAAAGAGGAAGTAATTAAGCGGGCCCGTGATGTTATCAAAGAAAACCTGCAAACAGTTCAGCAAATAGCCTTTTTACTAGGTGAAAGTGCCTCAAAAACAGAAAAAACGCTTAATAGTATCATAGAAGCACAGCAGTTGGGAGAATCCAATGAATCAGGAAAATAAATTCTACATCGATATCGAATGCCGGCAGAATAATCATGTTGGTGAGCTTATTTGCGGCGATGTTTTTCTTTCAAAACGCATCAAAGAAGAAGGAAGAACAATTGCTGTATTATCTGATGGAATGGGTAGTGGGGTTAAAGCTAATGTATTGGCAACATTAACCGCTTCGATGGCGCTTAATTTTACGGTTGAACATCGTGAGGTAAGAAGAACAGCAGAAATAATTATGAATACTCTGCCGGTTTGTAGTGTTCGAAAGGTGAGCTACAGCACATTTACCATTATTGATATTGAAGATGATGGCACAACCACAATTGTGGAGTATGATAATCCAACATGTACCATCACCCGTGGAGCTGAAATATACGATGCCAAATGGGATTATATTGAGCTGGAAGGAGAACAAAACAGAGGTAAGAAAATACGTATCTGTCGTTTTATTGCCAGGCGTGAAGACCGCATCTTTTTTTGGTCTGATGGAATAATGCAGTCAGGTATGGGTACAAAGGCATTTCCATTTGGCTGGGGCGAAGATGGTATGCGCGACTATGTGAAAAGTTTGGTTAGATATACTCCATTCGCATCCTCGGGTAAGTTGGCTCAAAAGGTTCTGAATATGGCACTTCTACATGATGGAGATAAGCCTAAAGATGATTCTTCATGCGGGGTTATTTATTTCAGAGAACCAAGAAAATTATTATTGGTTACCGGGCCTCCGTATGAGGATAGTAAAGACTTTCAATTTGCATTAAAGGTGCAGCATTTCAAGGGTAAAAAAATAATAGCAGGTGGCACCACAGCAGAAGTGGTTTCCAGGGAACTGGCATTGAAATTTGATGCAGGTTTGGAATCTGACGATCCGGATTTGCCACCTATATCATTTATGCAGGAAATAAACCTGGTGACAGAAGGCATTCTTACACTTGGCAAAGTGGCACGCTTACTTGAACAATATAATATGGATACAAGGCTGGGTAAAGGTCCTGCAGATCAGATTATAAAAATGCTTTTTGAGAGTGATAAAATACACATTATCAATGGTACACGCATTAATGTGGCGCATCAGGATCCGAATCTTCCGGTAGAGTTGGAAATTAGAAGAACGGTAGTTAAAAGGATTATCAGATTACTGGAAGAAAAGTTTTTGAAAGATGTAGATGTCGAGTATATATAATTGACGAAAATCATGATCTTATGATTCCTTACAGAATGGAATTACAGAATGTTCTATTCTTATATTTTATAAGTGGTTACGTTGTTTTTATAACTTGATTATTGAACATTAATTTAGATTTGATATGTATTATAGAAAATCAAGATCTTCATTTTTTTTTTTCATATTATTAGTATTCATTTGTTAAAGAATCATGAAAAATTTCTTTAATCGAGAAGCTTGATTCTGAATACTAAAGGCTGATCCAACATGAAAATAAAAGAGATTGCAGAAATATTAGAGGCAAAGGTGGTTTGTGGAGAGGACGACATTGATAGAGACATACGATGTGGCTTTGCCAGTGACCTGATGAGCGACGTATTAACATTAGACTCAGAAAACCTGGCCCTCATTACGGGTTTAGCCAATATGCAGGTTATCAGAACAGCCGAAATGGCTGATGTTAACTGTATTGTTTTTGTGCGCGATAAGCATGTGAGTAATGAAATGATTGAGGTTGCCAAAGAAAATGATATGGTACTTCTCGAGTGCAAATATTCAATGTTCAACACGATAGGTAAATTGTTCCAGGCAGGATTAGCACCTGTTTACTGATTTATAGATATGGAGTTTAATTACGAAGTAGAGGGTGGAAATTTCGCAAAGGCGGGTTATGCAGCAAGTAGCGTAAAAAAGGTGCTGAAGGAACTTAATGTTGATCCGAAAATTATTAAGCGTGTGGTTGTGGCATTGTACGAAGGAGAAGTAAACGTTGTAGCACATGCTTACAGGGGCAATATTAAAGTCGACATTGATACAGAACGCATTTTTATTGAGATTAAAGATGAAGGACCTGGAATACCGGACATCAATCTTGCCATGCAGGTGGGGTATTCAACAGCCTCGGCAATGGTACGCGAAATGGGGTTTGGTGCTGGTATGGGACTTCCGAATATGAAACGAAATGCTGATACTTTAGATATTTCCAGTTCAGTAGGAAAAGGTACAGTAGTTGAATTAACAACTTACCTGGTTAAATGAAAATTGTATGAGCGAACAACAGTTTTATCATGCTTTAAAAGTAGACCGCGACAAATGCTTCGGGTGTGTTCATTGTATGAATGAATGCCCGACTGATGCAATTCGTATTCGTGATGGAATTGCCACAATTCGTAAGGATTGGTGCATTGATTGCGGGGAGTGCATGAAAGCCTGTCCGGTTGATGCAATATATGTTGAGCAGGATGACTTTGATGATATCTTTCGTTACAAATACAGGGTAGCCATATTACCATCTGTTTTTATTGGTCAGTTTTCGAAAGTCATCAGTGTAGATGAAATCATAGAAATATTAAAAGGATTAGGTTTCACTCATATTGTGCCGGCTGAGGCAACTGTGGATGTAATTAATGAAGCAATGCTTGAAGCCTATGATTCAGATATTGAGAAACCTTTAATTAGTACTTTCTGTCCTTCAATTGTCCGTTTGATTCAGGTTCGTTTTCCCGGATTGGTTCACAATATTATGCCTATCAAACCACCCATTGACACTACTGCAATTTATTACCGTAAGCGTTTGATTGATGAAGGAAACAATCCGGAAGAGATTGGAATATTTTACGTAACACCTTGTGCATCTAAAATTGCAACTGTTAAAGCTCCGGTTGGAGAGGACGAGTCTTTTGTGGATGGAGTCATTAACATGGATTTTTTATACAACAAGGTTTACCACATCTTAAAAAATCGAAATGTAGCCAGAGAAGCTAATGAGACTGATGCATTTGAATACATTAGCCCTAAGGCACTACGCTGGAGTCTTACAGAAGGTGAATCTTCCAGCATGAAAGGCCGTTGTTTGGCTATCGATGAAATTCATAATGTTATTAAATTTCTGAATAAGGTTGAGAATGATGAAATCATTAATGTTGATTTTATCGAATTAAGAGCTTGCGACCAGAGTTGTGCCGGAGGTGTACTGCTTAGCGAAAATCGTTTCCTTACGGTTGAGCGTATGAAAAAAAGGGCAGAAAACCTTGAGCAAATGCAAATAAAAGCCAAAGAGATCAGCTTTGATCATCATCAATATATAAAAGAAAGATTATCCATTAAGCCAATAGAACCCCGTTCGATGATGGGTTTGGATAACGATATGGCCACTGCCATTAAGAAAATGGAACGAGTGCGTCGTATCATGTGTTTTTTACCTGGTATTGACTGCGGAGCCTGCGGTTCGCCGAGTTGCGAAGGTCTGGCACGTGATATTGTATTAAAGGATGCAAATCTTTCGAGCTGTGTGTTTATGCAGCGAATGATGGAAAAAAGTAAAAAACTGGATCCGCAGCATTCCATTCGAATTATTGAGAAAACATGGGGAAAAGATCGATTGGATAAGGATTGTTATAAAAAAGGAGCAAAAAATGAAGGTAACTGATATAATTGAAAAACTTAATCTGAAGGTTATTGCAGGTGCAGAAGGCTTGCAAAATAAAGTGACAGGAGGCTACACTTCAGATTTGTTAAGCGATGTAATGGGAAATGCAGATGAAGGTCAGGTTTGGATTACCCTGCAAACACATCGCAATGTGATGGCTGTGGCATCGCTTAAAGAAGTGGCTGCCGTTATTATCGTCAAAGGCTTGGAAGCAGAGGAAAGCACCATCAGTCAAAGTAATAATGAAGGGATTCCTTTGTTAAGTTCCGATTTGGAAACATTTGAATTGTCGGGCCAGCTGTATCAGTTATTGCATCCGTAAGATGAATCTTTTCAAAGCTGATCTACATATTCATACGGTCCTTTCTCCATGCGGAAGTCTGGAAATGAGTCCGAAAGTGATTGTAGAACGTGCTTTGGAAATGGGGTTAGATATTATTGGTATTACCGATCATAACTCAACACTGCAGTGTGAAGTAGTTGTGAAATTAGCCGGTAAAAAAGGATTGACGGTTCTTTGTGGAGCTGAAGTAACCACCAAAGAAGAAGTCCATTGCCTAACGTTCTTTGAAACTTTTGAAAAACTTGAAACTTTTCAGCAATATCTGGATCAACATCTTCCGGATATTCCAAATGATACTGAAATGTTTGGACACCAGGTTTGGGTTGATGAAGATGAAAATATACTGGGTGAAGAAAGTCGATTGTTGATTAGTGCCATTGATCAGAGCATAGAAGAGGTGGAAGCAATGGTGCGGAGTCTGGATGGTTTGTTTATTCCAGCTCATGTTGATCGGGGGCGATTCAGTTTATACAGTCAGTTGGGTTTTATGCCTTCTGATTTAAAACCGGATGCCGTGGGTGCGACTTTCAGAGCCAACATGGATGAGATGATTAAAAGTCATCCAGAGTTGAAAAAGCTTGCTATACTAAGGTCATCCGATGCACATTTTCCGGAGGCAATTGGTACTCACTACACTGTTTTAGAAATGGAACAATGTAATTTTAGTGAAATTCGGTTGGCCCTTCATCAAAAGGATGGTCGAAAAGTAAAGGAACTGGTATGAGAGATCTTTCGATGCATATCACCGATATCGTTCAAAACTCGGTACGAGCGAAGGCTAAACTTATTCAGCTTACGATTGAAGAAAAAGGAGAATGGCTGGTTTTTACTTTTGAGGATGATGGTACTGGAATGGATGCGGAAACGGTGAAAAAAGTAACAGATCCATTTTATACCTCACGCACAACCCGCAAAGTTGGGTTAGGATTACCACTTTTTAAGCAAAATGCAGAACTAACAGGTGGCACTCTGGAGATATATTCTCAATTAGGAGAAGGTACAACTGTAAAGGCTGATTTTGGAAAGGACCATATCGATCGTCCACCAATGGGTGATTTAAAATCAACAGTAGCTATGCTGATCACCGGGAATCCCGAAGTTGATATGGTATTCACCTATCGAACAAAGGATGATGAGTTTAGATTGGATAGCAGAGAAGTTAAGGAAGTGTTGGATGGAATGGATATCAGAATGCCTCAGGTGACAAGTTTTTTGAAAGAAATGATTGATGAAAATTTAAAAGAGATAAAAGCAGACTTATAAAGTGTACTTGTTGAGGCTAATGAGTTAAAGCAAGCACATATCAGCTAAACAAAAATGTGTAATAATTATATCCAATTGCTATGACTAAAGTGAAATCCCTTGCCGACCTTCGAAAAATGAAGGAAGAATTGGCAAACAAAGTCCAGCTGAGAGAAAAGAGCGATCATCCTGATAAAATCGTTCAGGTGAAAGTTTCGATGGCTACATGTGGAATTGCCTCAGGTGCCAAAGAAGTGATGAACCATATTATTGAAGAGCTGGACAGACAGGCAATAGATGCAGTCGTAACCCAGACCGGCTGCATGGGTTATTGCTATGCCGAGCCTACTATTGAGGTAACTTTGCCCAGCTCCAATCCGGTTGTGTTTGGGTATGTAGATTTTAAAAAAGCCAACGAAATAATTGCAAAGTACATTATTAGGGGTGAGTTGGTAGATGGAATCATCCCCGTAAATTACGAAACAGTTAACGATAAAAAGAACGACTAGGTATAACGCTATGGCAAAATATAAAAATCATGTTCTTGTGTGTGGCGGTACAGGATGTCGCGCATCGCAAGGAGAAGAGATTGTACAAAACCTGAATCGTATTCTTGAGGAGAATGGTCTCGAGCAGGAAGTTCAGGTGGTAAGAACAGGATGTTTTGGTTTCTGTGAAAAAGGTCCTGTGGTAAAAATGGTTCCCGATAACACTTTTTATGTGCAGGTTAGCCCTAAAGACGCAGAAGAGATTGTTAAAGAGCATCTGGTTAAAGGCCGTCAGGTTGAAAGACTTTTATACATCGATCCGGAAACAAAAAAACAAGTTTCAGAATCGAAAAACATGGGCTTCTACAAAAAACAGATTCGGATTGCTTTACGAAATTGTGGATTTATCAACCCTGAAAATATAGATGAATATATTGCCCGCGATGGGTATGCTTCATTAGGTAAAGCTCTTACTGAGATGAAACCTGAAGAGGTAATCAAAATTATTATTGATTCCGGATTACGTGGTCGTGGTGGAGGTGGATTCCCTACCGGATTAAAATGGGATATTACCCGCAAAGTAGAATCAGATCAGAAATACGTAGTATGTAATGCAGACGAAGGAGATCCGGGAGCCTTTATGGATCGTTCCATTCTGGAAGGTGATCCGCATTCAGTTTTGGAGGCAATGGCTATCAATGCCTATTGTACAGGTGCCGACAAAGGTCTGATTTATATCCGTGCAGAGTATCCGCTTGCTATTAAACGTTTGAAAATTGCCATTGAACAGGCTCGTGAATATGGCTTGTTGGGTAGTGATATATTTGGTACCGGTTTTAATTTTGATGTCGAATTACGTTTTGGTGCCGGTGCTTTTGTTTGTGGTGAAGAAACTTCGTTGATTCACTCCATGGAAGGATTACGAGGAGAACCTACAGTTAAACCTCCTTTCCCTTCAGAAAGCGGATACAAAGGCAAGCCTACCAACGTAAATAATGTTGAGACTTACGCCAACATTCCGGTTATCCTGATGAAAGGTGCTGAATGGTTTAGCAGTATCGGAACCGAGAAAAGTAAAGGAACCAAGGTGTTTGCCCTGGCAGGAAAGGTAAATAACGTTGGTTTGATTGAAGTACCGATGGGTACCACTCTTCGGGAAGTAATTTTTGATATTGGTGGTGGTATTAAAGACGGTAAGAAATTTAAAGCTGTTCAAACAGGTGGGCCATCGGGTGGGTGTTTAACCGATAAACACCTTGATATACCTATTGATTACGATAACTTGCTGGCCAGTGGATCAATGATGGGATCTGGTGGTATGATCGTGATGGATGAAAGCGATTGTATGGTATCAATGGCTAAGTTTTATCTTGATTTTACTGTTGAAGAATCATGTGGTAAGTGCGCTCCATGTCGAATCGGTAACAAGCGTTTGTACGAAATGCTTCATAAAATTACCGAAGGAAAAGGTACTGAGGCCGACCTTGATAACCTTCGCAATTTGAGTAATGTTATTAAGGATACCTCGCTTTGTGGTTTGGGGCAAACCTCTCCAAATCCGGTTTTATCAACCATGGAAAATTTCTGGGATGAATATATCGCACACGTGAAAAACGATAACTGTCCGGCTGGTCAGTGTAAAGCGTTAATGCAATATGTTATTGACGAAGAAAAATGTGTGGGTTGTACTTTATGCTCACGTGTTTGTCCGGTTGATGCCATTGCAGGTGAGAAAAAAGCACCGCATGTGATCAATCCAACAACATGTATTAAGTGTGGAGCGTGTTATGAAAAATGTAAGTTCGGAGCGATCAGCATCCAGTAATTTACACCAGTATTTTTGAACAGAAAAAGATAAGAAATGGATATCGTTCAATTAACCATAGATAATAAAAAGGTAGTCGTTGAAAAAGGAACTACCATCTTAGAAGCGGCAAAGACAATCGGGGTAGATATACCTTCGCTTTGCTATATGAAGTTGGAAGACACCAACTTTGAAAATAAGCCCGGCGGATGTCGCGTATGTGTTGTTGAGGTAGAAGGTCGTCGTAACCTTGCTCCGGCATGTAAAACGGAGTGCTCTGAAGGTATGACAGTTAATACGCACTCGGTGAGAGTGGTTAACGCACGTCGCACAGTTATGGAGTTGATTCTTTCAGATCACCCTTTTGAATGTCTGGTTTGTGCAAAATCAGGTGATTGTGAATTGCAGAGTCTGGCTCAAAAACTGGGTATTCGTGAGATAAAATACACGGGTGCCAAGAGTACTTACAAAGGTGATGAATCGCCCGCTATTATCCGTGATATGGATAAGTGTATTATGTGTCGCCGTTGCGAAACAGCATGTAATGATGTACAGACAGTAGGGGTTCTTTCAGCTATTAACAGAGGCTTTGAATCAGTGGTTGCACCAGCCTTCGAAATGGATCTTGACCACTCAACCTGTACCTTCTGCGGGCAATGTGTGGCAGTTTGTCCTACCGGTGCACTAACCGAACGCGATAGTTCATCCAAAGTGATGGATGCGATTGTAAATCCAACCAAAACTGTAATAGTTCAGACAGCTCCGGCTGTGAGAGCTGCATTGGGTGAAGAATTTGGAATGGAACCAGGAACATCTGTAACAGGTAAGATGGTTTCTGCTTTGCGCAAACTGGGATTCGATTATGTATTTGATACTGATTTTGCTGCTGACCTTACCATTATGGAAGAAGGCACTGAATTGTTAGATCGCTTAAGCAAGCATCTGGCAGGAGATAAGGATGTTAAATTGCCAATTCTTACTTCCTGTTGTCCTGGATGGGTAAATTTCTTTGAGCATCAGTTCCCTGAAATGATTGATATTCCTTCAACAGCCAAATCACCTCAACAGATGTTTGGTGCTATTGCCAAAACGTATTTTGCAGATCAGTTAAAACAGAAGCGTGAAGATGTAGTGGTTGTTTCTGTAATGCCATGTTTGGCTAAGAAATATGAATGTTCACGCGAAGAGTTTGCGGTAAATGGCGATCCGGATGTGAATATTTCCATCTCTACCCGTGAGTTGGCTCAGATGATACGCAATGCCAACCTTAATTTTGAGGCATTGGATGATGAAGATTTTGATAAACCATTAGGAGAATCAACAGGTGCAGCTGTGATATTTGGTACAACCGGAGGAGTGATAGAAGCAGCTGTTCGTACAGCTTACGAGGTGCATACTAAAAAGCCTTTGGAACGACTTGATTTTGAAGAGTTGCGTGGTATGGAAGGTATCCGTTCTGCAACCATTGATTTCGACGGGTTACCTATTAATATTGGTATTGCTCACGGCTTAGGTAATGCGCGTAAATTACTCGAAGACATCAAAGCCGGTAAATCAGAGTTTCATGCAATTGAAATAATGGCTTGTCCCGGCGGTTGTATTGGTGGCGGTGGTCAACCTTATCATCATGGCAATGTTGATATCTTGAAAAAGCGTCAGCGTGCTATATACGAAGAGGACAAAGGCAAAGTATTGCGTAAATCACATGAGAATCCGTTTATACAAAAACTGTATGCCGAGTTCCTGGGTGAACCATGTGGACATAAGTCTCATGAGTTGTTGCATACGCATTATTACGATAAGAAAAAGAAGATTGAAATCTGATTAGTATCAAGATGAAAGTATCAAGATGAAAGTATCAAGATTCATGATTGTCTTGATACTTGATACTTTTTATCTTATGTCTTAAAAAATAATAAAATGGCAAATATAAAATTACCCGCTGCAAAAGTAGATGAATTAAAAGAGGTATGTAAGAAGTTCGATAACGATGGTGGCGAACTGATTAATGTGCTTCATGCAGCACAGGAAATGTTTGGCTATCTGCCTGCCGAGGTTCAGGAACTGGTTGCCGAGGAATTAAATGTTTCAGTGGCACATGTTTATGGTGTCGTCACTTTTTACTCTTTCTTTTCAATGATACCCAAAGGACAGCATCCTATTTCCATTTGTATGGGAACAGCATGTTATGTACGTGGTGCTGAGAAGGTGTTGGATGAGTTTAAAAAACATCTGAACGTAAAAGTGGGAGAGACAACCGATGACGGTAAATTCTCTATCAGCTGCCTGCGTTGCGTAGGAGCCTGCGGATTGGCACCAGTGGTTACTGTAGGTGAGCGTGTTTACGGACGAGTTGCTCCCGAAGATGTAAAAGGTATTATTGAAGAGTACCTGTGATTAGCTTGTTAGGCAGTAGTCAGAAGGAAGTAGCTTTTTATGATGTGATTATCAATGTGCTGATAAGTTGATTGATTAGACGAAGTGCTAACTCCGGAGGAGTTAAATAGTGAGAGCCCCGGGTGATTGAGCGTAGCGAATGAACCTGGGGAATTATAGAATAAGAAGCCTGCCGCACTCACTGCACAAAATTGAATCGCAACTCTTTTTGCGGCAACAAGGAGAGGTTAAAATTATTAATTTAAGATTATATAAAGCCGCTTTCTAAAATCAGAAGGTGGCTTTATTATTTGGTTAAAAGATCCATCACTGTATTTTTTCGTTGACGAGATACAGGTATGGAAGTTCCGTCATTCATTTTAAGGTAACCTCCATCATATTTTTCAAATGAACGGACATACTTTAAATTTACCAGGTGAGACTGGTGAACACGAGTAAAACCTTTGTCGCACAATAATTCATCAAATTCTTTTAGTGTTTTTGAGATTAAAATACTTTTGCCATCCATCAGATATACATGTGTATAATTACTTTCCCCTACACATCGTGTTATTTCATGCAGTTCAACAAAAAGGATACGCTCTGCAGTAGGTAATCCTATTTTTTGTTTGTTGGCTTCTTGTTTCCGGTTTTCGATAAATTGTTGAGGTGCATGAATCTGATTCTTTTCCTGAAGATTTCGAATAGCTCGCTGAACGGCTTGTTGTAAATCCAGAATATCAACTGGCTTCAATAAATAGTCAATGGCACAGAAACGAATGGCTCGAATAGCATATTGATCAAAAGCAGTTACAAAAATTACCTGGAAGGTGATAGGAGAGAGTGCTTCCAATAGTTCAAAGCCGGTTCCTCCTGGCATTTGAACATCCAGAAATACTAATTCGGGTTGAACAGCTTTAATTTTTTTGATGCCTTCAGCTGCATTTTGAGCTGTATCGCATATCTCAACTTCAGGACAGTAGTATTGTAATAAATCCTTAAGATTGTTGATGTTGTTTTCTTCGTCGTCGATAATCAGGGCTCGTATCGATTTCATTTTTAGGCTTCGGTTTCAATGTGAATATTTACCAGGGTTCCTTTTTGATTAGGATCGTGTTGTTTACGGTCGCTGACTTCAAAAGTAATTCCCTTTTGGTATTTCTGCATTAACAGTTCCATCCTTTTTTGGGTTAAATTAATTCCTTTTCCATTCGATTGAACTGATGAATTGGATTTATTTAAACCTGCACCGTTATCGCAAATGCAGATCTTTAATTGATTCTGATTAAACTGTTTAATTGAAATTTCGATAATTCCTTTGTCTTTTAATTCAGCAATGCCATGTATGATTGCATTTTCAACAAATGGCTGTATAAGCATCACTGGAATTTCGGTATTATAGGCATCAATGGCAGGATCAACATTAATATTGAATGTAAATTTATGACGAAGCTGCTCCAGTTCAAGGTATTTTTGAATAGTATCCAGTTCATTATTGAGCGAAGTATATTCCTCTTCCGCCTGATACAGAACTTTACGCATTAATTTGGCAAAACTGGATAAAAACAGGTTGGCTTTTTTATTCTCATTCTGATTCACCAAAAACTGGATAGAGTTCATGGCGTTAAACAAGAAATGAGGGTTAAGTTGAGAACGAACGGCACTTATTTGCCACTCCAGTTGCTGGCGTTGTAAAGCATCTTTCCGTTTGATATTTCGTGTAACCATAATGCTCACAAATACAATTATTAGTATAACCAATAAAGCAACCAAAAGAACACTGTACAGTGTTCTTTTGGATATTGCTGCTTCATAGGTAGAGAAGTCGGTTTGTTGAATGACTTTCTTTACTTCATTTAAAAAATATTCGAGTCCATCATCTGCTATTGCACCACTAAATATTATTACTCCATCCGGATTGACAAGAAAATAGGGTAAGCCATATTCCATATTAAATTGGTTTAGCTCATCAATATGCCAATCGGGATTCGAAACTAAAATGCCTTTAGGTTGGTGTTCTTTAATGTATTCGTTAATCTTATTTTCATCGGGTGTTACAAATACTGTAATAAGTTCAAACTGCTTGCTATCCATTTCGGTTTTAAATTTTTGATAAGCCTCCATGGTTTTATCCCTATCATTAAATTCAATATTTATAAATAATAGTTGCACATATTTTCCTCTTAAATCATTGGTTGAGATATGTTTGCCGTCAATAGTAGTAAAAGTAACTTCGGGTAATGATTGGTTTGGTCCAAGATTTACACGGTTAGTATGTAAATTATACAACAATTTGTAAAACTCCGATTGCCAATAATGTTTTTTGTATTCCTGAAAAAGATGATTGCCGATTTGTGTATCGTTGCTTTTAAGCGCTTGCCAAACAATATCGGTTTGAGCCATGTATTTAGCTTCGCCTGATAATAACATCTCAGCCAGATAGAATTCTTCCTGTTCGGGTATGACCATGTTTTGATTATGCCCTTTCATAATCAGTGCTTTTCTGTATAGATAGTCTTTAACAACTGTCCGATTGTAAAAAGAAGTGATACATGAGTGTATTGTTAAATCTACATCATTAAACAGCAGATCAAAAGAGGAAGCATTTACCTTACCATCATTGTGATAATAGTAATAGTGCATTAAATGAAACAAACTACCATAATAAATATCGGCTTCTAAATGTTGACTTGCCCAATCACTAATCAGCGCTTTAAATTTATTGATATAGGCAAAATGTTCAATGTTTTTTTGTTCACATATTTGTTTAATTTTTTGTTCATCCCATTCCTTATCTATCTTCAAATCATGGTCTATTAAATATCTTTTTAGTTTGTTTTTTAAAGCTCCTTTTCCGGTAAAATAAATGCTATCATTATTGATGTTTATTGTAATACTATCACCAGGTTCCAATAGGAGATTACAAAAAGAAGAACCCATAGCCGGACCCTCTTTTAAAACTAAATTAAGAGCTAAGGGGCGCAACAGATCTTGAGTGGTCGAATAGGTCTTTCCTTTTTCCAGATCAATTCTCCATTTAAAAAGGTCTCGCTCAAAAAAGTAGTTGTTAACCAAATAAGCATGTAATTCACTACCATTGTAATCATCTGCAACCTTGGCTATGAGTGTAACGCTTTTGTTTGGCGTATATGGTTGTATGGTAACAATTTGATTTATGTCATATGATTCAACATACATCTTTTGTGTTAAAGCAATACTGTAAGAAATTTCAGTTGAGAGTCCTGTTTTCGGGTTAACTATGAAAGTGCCTTCTATATTTTCTTTTTCCGGATAACTAATGTATGGGGTTGTCTCAATTTTCTTTGAGAGCAACACGCTGTCTGCTTCAAAAATATACTTAACCTTGTACTGGTTATTAGTTGTTGAGTTGTAATAGGCTAAATCATTGTTTTTGGCATCAGGCATATTCCAGCATGCAAAAACACTTTCAATCAACTTTTTTAACTTAATTTCATGCTGTTGATAATACATCGACAGCTGCATCTTCTTTAGTAGATCTTCTGCAGCAAAATCATCACTTCGCTTATTAATAACCTCTCTCGGAAGCTGAAGATCAGATATTTTCCTATCCTTGCTTATCTGAAATGGAACAGGTATCTGTATTAATGGTGATTCAAACTCATTATAGCACCCAAACTGGGTATCAAGGTTCTGAGATGCACTGTTTGTTTTGTATCGATCGATTTCGACTTCCATTGAGTAAACATCTTTATTTATGTCTATTACTTGAAAGGTTAACCAATAGATTTGCTCACTTTTATTATCATCGTTATTTGTGGTATTACATTGATACGAAAATGTATCTCCTTTTTTTAGTTTTAGGGGCGGTAGCTTTATGGGTTTTGCCTGAACACTTACAAACAGAGTTAGAAAACAAAGAAGTAAACTAGTTTTGAGAATTAGGTTTTTCATAAGTAACAATTTTAATAAATATTTAGAATTATCACTTACGAAACTGCCTATTTCGCTACATTAAATAGGAGGTAAACTAGAATTTGGTTGGGGTAGGTTAGAATTTGGTGTTTTTAATTGCTTAAAGACATCTGAGTGGCTATTTGTAAAAAGTTTAGCTTTTCATTTTATCGGGATCTTGTCTTGTATCGAAAATATCGGTAATGTAGATATATTCACCAATAACTCTATAAATAATTTTATAATTCCCATCGATTATTCGTCGATGACCAAGAGAAAGATGTTTGAGGTATGGTTCTTCTGCTCCTTGCAGAGGTTGTTTAAGAAGTGTGTCAGCTGCATCAAGAATGCGGTTACGTATTAAAGACAATTTTTTACGTGATACTTTAGATGCCATAAAGTAAAGTATATCTTCCAAGCTGTTTAAAGCTTGTTCGGTATATACAAGCTTCATAATTAAAAGAAACCAGAGGTTCGATCTTCAAGCTCAGAGCGTGAATATATTTTACCTTCAGAAATATCTTTCTCGGATTTTTTAGCTCTGGCAGATAATTTTTCTTTTAATATTTCTGATTTTTGAAGTATTTCATAAAACTCATTTATTATGTTTTCGTCTGCCTGATTCAAATACTTTTGAATAAAATCTCTTTTCTTAGTAATATCCATAGTATTAATAGTTTGATTGTTATACAAATTTAACGATTAAGATCGAGTATACAATCTGATTAAGTAGTTCAATTCTTTTCAATATTACTCCCTTACCACTTTAAAACCCAATGCCCGGTTGAGTTTGCCCGAAATTAAACCCTCTTTATCAATTTCAATATTGCTGAAACCCATTTTTATAAAGAGTGGTTGAAGCTCGTCAAACAATGATAAGAGTTTCTCCACCTCTTCGGGTTGAACTTCCAGTTTGGCAACTCCATTGTAATAGCGAACCCTACAATCAGCAAAACCATAAGAGTTTAACAGGTTTTCGCCTTCTTCCACCATATTCAGTTTTTTAATAGTGATGGCAGTTCCATACGGAAAACGGCTACTCAAACATGGAGAGGCTGGTTTATCCCAGATTTTCAACTGGTAATGTCGGGCAATTTCTCTGATGGTGTCTTTATTGATGTTGCAATCCATTAAGGGACTCAGTGCATTGTTTTCTTTTGCTGCTTCCAGTCCCGGGCGGTAATCTCCTTTGTCATCAGCATTGTTTCCGTTAACCATGGTAAAGGAAGGATATTTTTCATTCCGCAATTGAATCATGGCCTCGTATAAAAAGCTTTTACAGTAATAGCATCGATTATCCGGATTGGCTGCATAATTAGTATCTACTATAGGGTCGGATTCCAGAATATGATATTCTATATCATACAACTTACAAAATTCAATGGCTTCCTGTAAGTCTTTTCGCTTCAGACTGGTTGAGTCGGAAATGACAGCCAATACATCTTCCTTATTTTTAAATAATCGTGCCAGATAAGCCGCTAAACTGGAATCAACGCCTCCTGATAAAGCAATCATTATCTGTTGATGGTTTTCAAACCATTTCTGTAGTTCCGAAATTGAATTAGCAATCATATCTGTTACACTTTTTTTAAATAAGGTTCGATATTGAAGTTTGTTCAAAGATGTGATAAATCTCCTGTTTTATATCCATATAAATGAAGAAATTTATCCCTATTAATTAGGTAGTTTATTGCTTGAATTAGCAGAATAATCCTAAATTTACAGAGCTATTCAGGCAAAATTTTTTCTTTAAAAACAGCATCATGTCCATAATATATCATCCTCAACAATATGCTCTTGCAGACCGACCAATGGAAAATTTCATCGATGCAGATGAGATATGGAGTTACATTTCGAAGAATGAAAATCCAACCATGGAGCAGGTTGAGGCTGTTATTGGCCGATCGTTGCAGAAAAACAGATTGACGCTTGAAGAAACGGCCATTTTGGTGAATGCCAGAGAGCCTGAAATGATCGAACGCATTAAAGCTGCAGCCCGTGAATTGAAAGAAAGGGTATATGGTAAGCGTATTGTGCTGTTCGCCCCTTTGTACATTGGTAATTTATGTATTAACGATTGTACATACTGTGGTTTCCGAACCTCCAATAAAAAACAGGAACGCATGACACTGACCAATCAGGATTTGATCGATCAGGTCACAGCCCTGGAGGATCATGGTCATAAACGGTTGATTCTGGTTTATGGCGAGCATCCGAAATATAATGCTGGGTTTATTGCAGATACAGTAAAGACGGTATATAGTGTAAAGCATAAAAATGGTGAAATTCGAAGGGTTAATATCAATGCTGCACCATTGGATATTGAAGGTTTCAAAACCGTGAAAGAGGCTGGTATTGGAACCTATCAGATTTTTCAGGAGACATATCACAAAGAAACCTATGAGAAGGTACATAAATCAGGAACCAAGAAACACTACGATTGGCGAATAACAGGTCTTGACAGAGCTCAGGAGGCTGGTATTGATGATGTGGGTATTGGTGCTTTACTGGGTTTGTACGACTGGCGCTTTGAAGTATTGAGTTTGCTGCGTCATGTAAATCATTTTGAGGCCGTTTATAATGTTGGACCACATACGATCTCTTTTCCACGTATTAAATCGGCTTCGGGCTTTGAAGTGGATAAAAAATACGATGTGAGTGATGAGGATTTTACCCGACTGGTAGCCATTCTGCGATTGGCTGTGCCTTATACCGGATTGATTCTAACAGCCCGGGAACCCGGACATATTCGCGATGAGATTATGGAGTTTGGTGTTTCGCAAATTGATGGCGGTACCAATATTGAGATGAAAGGCTACACCAACAAAAAAGATCAACAGGATCTGGATCTGGAGCAGTTTGAAATTGGCGATAACCGATCATTGAATGAAATAATGGAAGATCTGGTGGGCAAGGGATATATACCTTCTTTTTGTACAGCCTGCTATCGGTTAAAAAGAACCGGTGAACACTTTATGGAATTTTCGGTACCGGGTTTTATCAAACGATTCTGCCAACCCAATGCCATGCTTACCTTAGCTGAGTATCTAGAAGATTATGCACCTTCAGAAACCAAAGAAAAGGGTTATCAGTTGATTGAAGATAATCTAACATCCTATGAAGATGAGCAGTTTAAAGATAAATTAGTTGATCGCCTGGAAAGAATCAAAAAAGGAGAGAGGGATTTGTATTTTTAGTGATTAGTCAGTAGTCTATAGTTTTTAGTCTGCAGTCCTTTAGGGATTTGATTGTTGAGATTTTGAATATTGTGCATTAATCTTCAATTCAACACTTTAATACATTACCAATTTGAACAAATAAGCCTGGATAGACATTTCTGCTAGTCCCGAAGGGACGTTTGTGCCAGCATTGAACATGATAGTTATGTTCTTTTTAACAATTATATGACAGTCCCGGAGGGACGCCTGTACCAGCATAGTACGTGAGTGCTATGTGTATTTAACGAAGATGCTCATCAAAGCCCGGAGGGCTGTCTGTATATGATGTTGGATTGATAGATTATAATTTTCGATTCATTAAATTAACAATCAAATACTTCAATCCATCAGCAATTCGACAAAAATATGTGTTGAAAGAATATGCTTAATAGTCCCGTCAGGGACGTTTGTGAGAGCATTGAACATGATAGTTATGTTCTTTTTAACAATTGTATGACAGTCCCGGAGGGACGCCTGTACCAGCATAGTACGTGAGTGCTATGTGTATTTAACGAAGCTGTTCATCAAAGCCCGAAGGGCTGTCTGTAAATAATGTTGAATTGTTAGCGGCATAATATTCAACTCTTCAAATTAACAACTCAACACAATTAAACACCTTTAAAACTCCACCGCCAGCTTTAAATTAATTCGTCTCGATGTCAGATAATTTGGAACCGCATACTGGCGATTAAAAACATCGTTAACCCAAGTGTAAGAAATAGTGTTGTTAATGTTAAACAGGTTAAATATTTCAACACTTAACCATGCATTCTTAATCGTTTTGCTTCGAGTCATATTGTGATAAATATTCATCAGATCTTTCGAAAATCCAATATCAACACGTCGATAGCTGGGCATTCGTTGTGTGGCCTTGTATCTTTCTGATTGCGGCGGTCCGAATGGTAATCCGGTTCCATATAAAACACTCAGCTGAACCGTAAAGGTTGGGTTGTTAGGCAAATAATCCTGAAAAAACAACGAAAAATTCACTCTCTGGTCAGACGGGCGAGGTATATAACCAGGATAAACAACCTGTTCTAAACCATTCTCATCTGTCACGGTATATGAATCATCCAGAATATCTTCTTCTGTTTTCATAATTGACAGGTTAGCCCACGATTCAATACCTTTTACAAACTCGCCATTAATTTTGAAATCAAGTCCTGTTGCATAGCCTTGTGCATTATTTTCACCTGCATATCTTATTCTTACGTTATCAATCTGATAAGGATTAATGTCAGTCAAATGCTTGTAATAGGCTTCTGTTGTAAAAGTAAAAGAGCGCTCCTTTACATCAAAAATCTTATCATATCCGGCTACAAACTGCACCGATTTCTGCGACTTGATATCATAATTCAATTCACCCTTAGGTGTTCGTATTTCGCGATAAAAAGGCGATTGATAATATATTCCGGTAGCAAAGCGATAACGTGTTTTATTGTTTTCGGCAGGATGATATAAAGTGTTCAACCGTGGACTAAAAATCAATTCGTTGTTAAAATCCCAGTAACTGGCTCGTATTCCGGCATTAATAATAAAAATTCCACGGTTGGTTTCCAGTTTAAATTCATCCTGAAGATAGCCTGTAACCCGGTTCGAGTTTGTTTCAAGATTTGAGTTTAGCGCATATTTTAAAATAAGCTCAGTATTGGTAACAGGAATCGAGTAACCAGCTGAGTCGCGCATTTCCCATTCATTGATACGGTCTTTGAAACGTTCGTGCTGATACTTTGCTTCCCATGATAATAAGTGATTGTCCAATTGGTGTTTGCCTTGTACAGCAATGTTTTGAATAAGACCAAATAAATCGTTTCGGGCATGTTCAATGTTGGTTCCTATTCCAATATTTTCAGCTGGATCAGTTATGGCCGGAGTGGATCCGTCTGTTGATTCGAGATCCTGTAACCAATATTGCCCCATAATATCATAGGTTTCCTCTTCATAGGTTCTGTAACCCATGGCAGTAACCTTCAGTTGGTTGTATGCGTCAGGATTGTATTTAAAAGTGATGGCTCCTAATCCGGTTTGGAAATTATCGTGTTCCTGTCCTTCAAAATATATTCTTAAACTTTTTGCTTCATTGATGGTACCAAAAACGGTATTTCTGTCAACAGGCATAAAATCATATGCGTTGAACGAATAGTAACCCAAAGCTTCCAGTTTAATTTTATCACTTAACCGATAAGTAATAAATGTTTGGGCATCAAAAAATGTAGGATTATAATCACCACTTACATCCAGGGTGCCAAGCAGGTATTTATTGGTTTTGTAACGTACACCGGCTATAGCAGTTAATTTATTGTCTTTGGAGCTGCCTTCTATATGGCCCGATGCGCCTAATAAACTGGCAGACAGGCTTCCCTTTAGTTCTTTGGGTTGTTTGTACTGAACATCCAGCACCGAAGACATCTTATCTCCGTATTGAGCTTCGAAGCCTCCCGGTGAGAATTTTAATGACGAAATCAGTTTGGGATTGACAAAACTCAAACCTTCCTGTTGGCCGGAACGAATCAAAAAGGGGCGATAGATTTCTATATCATTGACATAAACCAGATTTTCGTCGTAGTTACCACCTCGTACCCGGTATTGCGAGCTTAATTCATTATTGGAAGAAACACCAATCTGACTTTTTACCAAGCCTTCAATACCTCCTCCAGATGCATCCGGTAAACGGTCAATTAACTTTGGGTCTATTTTAGTAAACGATTGATCTTTAATGTTACCTTCTACTTCAACCTGACCAATTTCTTCGGTTTTTGATTCGAGTGTTATTTTAAGATTATTCAGATCTTCAGCCCTTTTTACTTCCATCTCCAGTTCTGCAAAACCAATGGAAGAAATCTTCAGAACAAAGGGAGGCTGAGTGAGAGTGGAAAACGAAAAATTACCTGTCTCATCACTTACGCTTCCTTCGTTTGTTTTGGTTATAACAATATTGGCAAATGGAATAGGCGAACCTGTTGAATCAACAATGTTACCTTTGATTTCAATTTGCTTTTGCTGGGCAATTATTTGATGACTTACAAAGAGTTGTAAGATAATAGATATTAACAGTAGACGATTTTTCATTGCTGTAAAAATAGGAAGTTAATCCATATAAAAAAAGCAACGTTTGAAGGTAAATTGTATTGCTTAAAACGAGGAGTTTAGGGTAATTTTTTGTAATTTTATGTATATGAAGAAGAGCGTGATGGATAGCCACCCTGATTTAAATGAGGAAGATGTAAGGTTCAATAAAACAGTTAATTCTGTTGTTTCGTCTTTTCAAATAGAAGGCATTGAATTCAGTTCAGATGAACTGGATGAAATGATATCTAATGTTAAAGAGGAATTGAAGCTGAAAGAATCTAAACGTTCTTAAAAAATGGACTTTATTATTTTGTACATGGGTTCATAATTTTGTTCTGCTGCCGACTGAACCGCAAATATGTATTGTTGAAATTGCCTTTGTGTGATTTTGTAAAACCCAAGAAAATCATATCCCTGTTTAACAGCCATCAGATTAGCCAGCACTCTGGCAACTCTGCCATTTGCTTCTCTAAAGGGGTGGATAAATAGTAGTTCGGCATGAACCTTGGCAATGTCGTAAATCAGAGCTTCCTTATCGGCATAGATATGAGGTAGTTTAGCTAATACTTCTTCTTCAAATTGGTGTAGGATAGTTGGAAGGAACTTGGCAGTGGGAAACAAAAAACCACCCTTGGTCATATTTACGTGTCTTAGTTGACCGGCAAAGTCATATACATCCTTTAAGGCAATTTTATGAATTCCCTGAATGTATTTAATGTTGAATATGGTTTTGGTATGTAGTTGTTCCAGAAGAATATACTGCGCTTTTAAGAATCCTTCAAATTCAACTTTATAAATGGATTTTAAATCGGTAATGCCCAGCTTGTTTGGAAGAACTTCGTGTGAGTTCCTTTCTTCGGGTACATCATATCTGGAATGCATTACCGCCATGCTGTTATTTTTAAGAAAGGAAAAGAAAATTACATTCAAATTTTTAATAATGCAAGTCTAACCGATTAGTTTATAGTAAATCTTAATTGAAAATATATTTTGGTGAGCTATTAAATGGAGTTTTTTTGCCTAGACTCATTAACTTTATCTCATCAATAAATAAATATTGAAATGAATAAAAAGGTATTAGTAATGCTGGCAGTTCCAAAAGATGAAATTCAAAAGGTTTTGCCAGACTGGAATTTAATATATCCTGAGAATGAAAAGTTTTCTCAGGAGGAGCTGATAGAAAAAGTCGTTGATTGTGATGCAATTATTACAGTTTATGGTAATAAGATCGTTAATGAGGTAATTGATGCAGCTCCCAACCTTAAAATGATTGCCAACTTTGGTGCAGGATATGATAATATTGATGTTGCCCATGCAAAGTCGAAAGGTATTATTATAACCAATAGTCCCGATCCGGTAACTGAGCCAACAGCTGAGCTGGCGATGGGCTTGATGATTTCGGTTGCCCGTAGAATGGCTGAAATGGATCGAAAGCTACGCGAAAAGCAGGTTACCTGGGGAGTGATGCGTAACTTAAGTACTACACTGGTTGGTAAAACGCTTGGGATTATAGGTATGGGTGCCATTGGAAAAGCCCTGGCAAGAAGAGCTATTGCATCTGGTATGAAAGTGGTGTATCATAACCGAAATCGAGTGGATGAGGTGATAGAAAAAAGTTTTAGTGCTCAGTATTTAGCATTGGATGAATTATTGAAGCTGTCTGATGTGGTTTCGTTGAACATGCCTTTAACAGCTGAAACAAAGGGAATGATTGGCAAGGAGGAACTGGCTTTGATGAAGTCGTCAGCATACTTAATTAACACGGCACGTGGACCTGTTATTGATCAGCAGGCACTGATAGAAGCTTTGCATTCTGGCAGAATAGCCGGAGCTGGACTGGATGTGTATGAGAATGAACCAACAGTTCCTGATGAATTATTAGCTATGGATAATGTGGTGTTGATCCCGCATCTGGGAACTGCTACACACGAAACCCGAAAGGAAATGTCGACGTTGGTGGCTGAAAATATAAAAGCTTTTTTTAATGGCGAAACTCCTCCAAACCGGGTGGTGTAGCAAGATTAGTTATAATTTGTAAGTAAAAATAAATTTTTCAAGATGATTGATCAATATGAGATAACATTATCGGAATATAGAAGAGGTTTTCATTTGGTAACCAATGATATTTTGCGTCATATTCCAACTCTTCCCGAAAAAGGTATTATGAATGTTTTTATTAAACATTCATCGGCTGGATTAACATTGAATGAAAATGCGGATTATACAGTTCGTGAAGATTTTGAAACGGTGTTTAATAAATTGGTTCCTGAACGGGATCCTGATTATAACCATGTTTTAGAAGGTGATGATGATATGCCGGCTCATATAAAATCTTCACTAGTGGGCGTGTCATTAAATATTCCTATTACAAATCACAGATTAAATCTCGGAACCTGGCAAGGCATCTATCTTTGCGAATTCAGGAATTATGGAGGTCGTCGAAAGATAGTTGTTACTATTTATCATTAAAATAGGTTTTAAATTGTAAGCGTTGATTTTTATCATAGTGATTGAAGTCGTAACTTTATTACTTAGTGAGTGGATTACATGAGGTAATAAATTATAACTTAAATCAACGCAATGCATAAGTTACTTTTATTAGGAGACGAGGCAATTGCCCAGGGAGCAATTGATGCCGGGTTGTCGGGTGTTTATGCCTACCCGGGAACACCATCAACCGAAATTACCGAATATATACAGGGATCGAAACTTGCCCGCGAACGAAATATCCATAGTAAATGGTCGGCTAACGAAAAAACTGCTATGGAAACTGCTTTGGGCATGAGTTATGCAGGCAAACGAGCCATGACATGTATGAAGCATGTTGGTTTGAATGTGGCTGCCGATGCATTTATAAATGCTGCCATTACGGGTGTGAATGGTGGTCTTGTGGTTGTAGTGGCTGATGATCCATCAATGCACTCAAGTCAGAATGAGCAAGATAGCAGGGTTTATGGTAAGTTTGCCATGATTTCGATTTTGGAGCCGCACAATCAACAGGAAGCATACGATATGGCATATCATGCCTTTGAGTTGTCTGAAAAGCATGCTTTACCTGTTATGATTCGTTTAACAACGCGATTGGCTCATTCAAGAGCAGGAGTGATTCGCAAACCGTTGCTTGATCAAAACAATAGTTCGTTACCGAAAGATCCTACTCAGTTTGTTTTGCTACCAGCCTTCGCCCGAAGGAATTATAAACATCTTTTGTCGACACGTCCCGATCTGGAACAAGTATCAACTGAATCTCCTTATAACTGGATGATTGATGGGCATGACAAATCCCTTGGTATTGTGGCTTGTGGTATCACTTATAATTACCTGATGGAGAATTTTAAGGATCGGGAGTTGAATCATCCTGTTTTAAAATTATCTCAGTATCCTATGCCTCGTAGCATTATTAATCAGCTGATAAATGAATGTGATGAAATACTGGTTCTTGAAGATGGTTACCCTGTTATTGAGGAACTGTTGAAAGGATACCAGGAAGCGGGTACACCAATTCATGGTCGTCTGGATGGTACCTTACCCCGCGATGGTGAATTAAATCCAAATATTGTTGCCAGTGCATTTAATCTTCCGGTAGAGGAAGGATTTCCAGTACCTGATCTGGTTAAATCAAGACCACCTGCTATGTGTAAAGGATGCGGTCATATTGATGCTTATAAAGCTTTAAATATTGCTTTGGAAGAATATGGTCCGGGCCGTGTTTTTGCCGATATAGGCTGCTATACCTTAGGTGCTTTACCTCCGTACAATGCAATTAATTCGTGCGTGGACATGGGAGCTTCAATCACCATGGCTAAAGGTGCCACAGATGCCGGATTAAATCCTTCGGTTGCTGTTATTGGAGATTCAACTTTTACTCATTCTGGTATGACAGGTTTATTGGATGCTGTAAGTGAGAAGACTCCTATAACGGTTATCATCTCTGATAATTTCACTACCGGAATGACAGGTGGTCAGGACTCTCAGGCTTTAGGTCATCTCGAAAGTATTATTCAAGGAATTGGTGTTGAACCTGAACATATCAGGGTGTTTAAACCAACTTCAGCCAACCTGGATGAGATGGTTGAAATAATGCGCGAAGAACTTAAATATCAAGGGGTTTCTGTGATCATTCCTCGTCGTCAGTGTATTCAAACTTTAAGAAATAAGAGTCTGGTACATAAAGTGAAAGAGCTTGGATTGTAATAGTCTGAAGTCTTAAATTTAATCTTAAGGGAACGGTTCTCTCTTAAAGTGATGTAAATAAAGAACCGTTCCGTAATTTACCTTATAGTTAAATATTTAAATTATGAAATCAGATATAGTATTAGCAGGTGTAGGAGGTCAGGGAATCTTATCAATCGCAGCAACTCTGGGAATGGCTGCAGTGGAAAATCATCTTTATCTCAAGCAGGCTGAAGTACACGGAATGAGTCAGAGAGGCGGAGATGTTCAGTCGCATTTAAGATTGAGTTCCGAACCTGTTGCCTCAGATCTTATTCCAAAAGGTAAAGCTGATATAATCTTGTCTGTTGAACCAATGGAATCGTTACGTTATCTTCCGTTTCTTTCCCGTAAAGGATGGTTGGTGACAAACATTACGCCTTTTGAAAATATTCCTGAATATCCGGATATGGAGAAAGTAATGGCAGAAATTGAAAAATTGCCTCATCATATCGCCATTGATGCTGACCAAATAGCAAGTGAAGTGGGTAATCGCAGAGCTTCTAATATTGTTATGTTGGGTGCCGCATCTCCATTTATCGATATACCTTATGATGCATTGGAAGAAGGTATTCGTAAGATTTTTAGTCGCAAAGGTGAGGGTGTGGTAGAAGTTAATCTTAAAGCATTACGCGCCGGAAGACAGGCCGCTGAGGAATCATTGGCTCATATGAATTGAATGAAAATATGTAGTACTCCTTCTGAAGTCGGCCGGCAATTGCGGTCGGCTTTTTTATGTGTAAATAATTATGAAATTAAGAATGAATTCATACCTTTGTTCGGTAATTAACGAACAATATTTATGTATAAAGAAGTGCTGACAGAAAAGCAAAAGAAGGTTGCCCGTTATGCAAAGGCTATGGGGCATCCTATTCGTGTTTATATACTTGAATTATTGTCAAAACAAAGTTGTTGCTATAGTGGTGATCTTACCGATGATTTGCCGATTGTAAAATCTACCCTGTCACAGCATCTGAAAGAATTAAAAGACGCCGGTTTGATTCAGGGAGAGATTGAGGCGCCTAAAATTAAATACTGTGTTAATAAGGAAAACTGGAAAGAAGCTCAGGATTTATTTCGTGAATTTTTAAAGTTGGAATAAAATTTTTTGAATTATATGTTCGTTGTTTTACGAACTGCGAACAAACTAAACTATTAACGAAAAAAGTTATGGAAATTAAAGTTTTAGGAACCGGTTGCAAAAAGTGTAAGACACTTGAAGCTGTAACAAAACAGGCTGTAGAAGAACTTCAATTAGATGCTGTTGTTGAAAAAGTGGAGGATATTCAGCAGATAATGTCGTATGGCATTATGCAAACACCGGGTTTAGTTGTAGATGGTAAGGTCGTTTTGTCTGGGCAATTACCGGATATTACTTTAATGAAAGGAATTCTTACTCAACAACAGTCAAAATGAGAAGAATACAATTTCTTGCAATTGCGTTAGCATTCATTTTATTAAATGTTAACTGTTCCTCAAAAAGTGCTAAAAGTAATGCTACCGAAAGTATTGCTAAGGCTGATAAAGTGGAAGTGTTCTATTTCCATTTTAACCGCAGATGCGCAACCTGCAATGCAGTTGAGGAAGTAAGTAAATTAGCTATTGCTGAGACTTATGACGATAAGGTAAGTTTTGAGAGTTGCAATCTGGATGAGAAAGAAGGTAAAGAGAAAGGAAATAATCTCGGTGTTTCGGCTCAGACCTTGTTAATTGTTTCGGGTGACACAAAAATCAATATTACCAGTCAGGCATTTATGAATGCCCGCAGTAATCCTGAAAAGCTAAAAGCTTTGATTAAAGAAAAAATCGATCCTTTATTGTAATTGTTTGCGAGTGAATGTGTAAGGTTAGTTTTTGTTGTTATTGAGTCAATAAGAATTTGCAAAATTAACTACTGTCTTCTGCCTAAATAACTAATAAGCTAAGTTTATGGAGGAGTTTCTTAATAATCTCTATAGTAACAGTTCTGCACCTGTTTGGTCGGCACTGCTATTGGGTTTAATGACTGCCATCAGCCCTTGTCCCCTGGCTAGCAATATTACAGCCATTGGATTTATCAGTAAGGATATTGAAAACCGGAATAAGGTGTTTATAAATGGTATTGTTTATACACTTGGAAGGGTTTTTTCGTATTCGTTGCTGGCAGCTGTATTGGTTTTAAGTGCCGACCAGATAAAGATTGCAGGTGTTTTTCAGCAGTATGGAGAAAAGATTTTAGGACCTGCTCTCATCATTATAGGGCTCATCATGTTGGGTGTTATTAATCTAAGGTTTTGGGGTGGTGGTGGATTGACCTCATATTTTCAGAATAAACAAAGACATAGTTATAGGGATGCTTTTTTATTGGGTGTATTGTTTGCATTAACTTTTTGCCCGTATAGTGGGGTACTTTTCTTTGGCATGCTTATACCTATGACTATCGAAAGTTCTTCAGGAATGCTTTTACCACCGGTTTTTGCTTTCGCCACGGGCATACCGGTAGTTGTATTCGCCTGGTTACTGGCTTACACCGTTTCAGGTGTGGGGACTTTATACAACAAAATCAAGGCTTTCGAAATATGGTTTCGACGGGTGGTGGCTATCACCTTTGTTGGAATAGGAATTTATTATACAATTGCTGTTTGGATATAAAATGAAGACAAAAAGAATTATTACACTGATTTTATCCCTTATTTCCTGGGTGATCATCTATCATTACCTGAAACCTATTTCAGATTTTATAGTCGATGATGTATTTAAGATGAAAGCTGAAACGCATCTTACCGAATCAGTACGTTTCTTTATTTTTGAAGTGCCAAAGGTCTTATTATTACTGGTGTTGATCATATTTCTGGTAGGTATTGTCCGATCCTATTTTTCTGCTGAGAAAACCCGTAAAGCACTGGAAGGAAAACCACTTTTTGTAGGTAATATAATGGCATCGTTGTTAGGTATAGTAACTCCTTTCTGTTCCTGTTCAGCTATACCACTATTTCTTGGATTCGTAGAAGCCGGTATTCCTGTGGGGGTAACTTTTTCATTTTTAATTGCTGCTCCAATGATTAATGAGGTGGCTCTGGTTATGCTGGTTGGTTTGTTTGGATGGAAAGTGGCCTTAATATATGTGGCAACAGGACTGATCGTGGCTATTTCGGCCGGGTATATTCTGGAGAAATTAAAACTTCAAAAGTACGTGGCTGATTGGGTTTTTACAGTTAAATCACAACAAAATGGTCTGGAATTACCTCAATTGACTTTTAATGACAGGATTATAGCTGGTCTTACCTCAGTTAAAGAGATTGTTGGAAAAATCTGGATTTATGTGTTGGCAGGTATTGCCATTGGAGCAGGGGCTCATGGTTATGTACCCGATGATTTTCTGGCACGTGTATTAGGAGCCGATAATTGGTATTCGGTATTGTTGGCAATTGTGGTTGGTGTGCCGCTTTATTCCAATGCTGCCGGTATAATTCCAATTGTAAGTGTTTTGATTGAAAAGGGTGTTTCGTTAGGAACTGCTTTAGCTTTTATGATGTCGGTTATAGGTCTTTCTTTACCCGAGATAATTATTCTGAAAAAAGTGTTGAAATGGCAACTGATAGCTGTTTTTGTAGGTGTGGTGGCAACAGGAATTATAATTGTAGGTTATGTATTTAATTATTGGGTGTTTGCAGTGTGAGATTTGTTATTTTGACAATTCATATTATTTTTAATGATGTGATGACATTCTGTTTAGGATAATGTTGTCTGCATAATGTTTGTATCGTAATATTAACCTTAACAAATGGCAATGATAATTTTTGGCAGACGAAAAGTCAGGATTAAAAAGTATAATAATTCACATATAAAATGTGAGGAATGTGGTAGTTTTCAGCAACAGTTTTCTGTGTATCAGGAATACTTTCATATATTTTTTATTCCTGTATTCCCAACAAGTGTTAAAACCATTCGAACAGTTTGCTTGAATTGCAAAGATACTTTTAATCAGGAAAAGGTAAATCATTATCTTTCTATTACAAAAACTCCAATTTATATGTATTCAGGCCTTATTCTGTTTGCATTATTAATTATTACAGGAGTGTATGCAAATAATGAGAGTCAGAAAAAGAGGGTTGAATATGTCTCTAGTCCAAAGGTTAGCGATGTTTATCTGATACAACAAAATGATGATGGGCCGACGTTTTATTATTTCTTGAAAATTATCAGTATTGATTCAGATACAGTTGAATTATTACATAGTTCTCTCCAATATAACCAATTTGTTACCAATATGACGGATTCTGACTTCTTTGTTTTGGATGATGGATTTAAGGTTCTGAAATCCGACTTGAAAGTTTTTCTCGATGATGGAATGATTCGTTCTGTTGAAAGGGATTATGATGCTGCAAGTCAATTTATGATTGAAAAATAAACATGTTCAATTGTAGAGTAATATTATTCATAAGAGCAGATTTGTTCTCAGTACATTAATCAATTAATGTATGTTGCTCAATCAATTAAACCTCTCAAAAATGAAAAAAATCTACTTCGATTTGATTTTTATAGTTTTAGCTTCTGTATTGTTGATAATAACTATTAGTACCGGCTTGCTGGAAAAGTATTTAGGATTTGCATTAATCCCACTTTTATTGGCTTATTATTTGGGGCAGTTGGTACAGAAAAAAGCTAAGAATAAATAATCCTAATTTAATTCTCTTTGTTTTTCAACTTGCATAACTCCTTCAATCTTGCAACTTCTTTGGCCTCTTCGTCAAATTCCCAGTAATCAGGGTGTTCTATTATGAATTTTTCAAGTAGTTGTTCTGCACTCATAATCTTGTTATTTAGATATTATTCCATAACAAAAATAATGTGCGCTAATACTAAAGGAGTTAAATGAATAATAAGTTGATATTAAGTTAAGGTTATAACTCTATTTTCATTAACTCATCCGCTAAAAGTTGAGTGTTGCTGAATAGCTTATCTGCACCGGCATCCAATAAGACCTGATCGTTAAGTTTACCTGTATTTACCGCAATGGTATAAATTCCGGCAGCTTTTGCTGATTCAACACCCAATGGAGCATTTTCAACTACCATGCATTCATCTTTCTTCATTCCCGATTTTTCAAGAGCTATAAGATATGGTTCAGGATGTGGTTTTCCTTGTTTGACATCACGCCCCGATACAATGTTATCTTTCAAAACCCCAAAGTGAGCATCCAGCTTATCGACCAAGCTGGGTTGTTTTGATCCGGTAACCACAAAGACTTTTACTCCATTTTCATTCAAATACTTCAGCAGTTCTTTCATGCCCAGAAGGATAGGGGCTTCGGGACATTCTTTCATTAAGCGTGTTTTTTCCCCATACACTTTATCGATGTCCTCTTCTGTTGCCTGACGATGCAAAAATTTATCAAAAGCGTATTTGATAGTTGAAAAACCCGGACGCCCTTCATTCATGTAGGCTTCTTCAGCAGGAAAATCAATCCCAATAGTTTTAAAACTTTCTTTCCAGGTATATTCATGGTTGGGCATTGAATCGTAAAGCACTCCATCCATATCAAAAAACACAGCTTTAATTGTCTCCGGCATCATCATGGTTTTTGTTTTGAGCTGCAAAAATGTGGAAAATATGGTTAGGAGGCAAAAAAAGCTGAAGGACAGAAGTTAGGAATTAGAAGTTAGGATTGGTCTTTGGACTATGGACTTCGGATTAAATTAACAATTCAATAGTTCAACATTAAAAGCTTATGGCCATTGGCTAATAGCTGACAGCTTTTCTCTGACTGATTGCCTCCAGTTAGGATCATTTCATGTTGTCCGAAATTTGTTTAGTTGTCGAATTGTCAATTTGGTTAACTGTATGTCAACTCAACAATTCAACAAAAAGCCATCAGCCAGTAGCTATCAGCTATCAGCTTTTTTTCGGACTTCGGACTAAAGCACCAACTCAACACCTTACCAGTTCTACAATTCAACAAAAAAAGCAATCAGCCATTAGCTAGAAGCCATCAGCTTTCTAAAAGATCAGGAGAAAATTTCCTTTCTTTGTAATACAGAACCAATTTGCCTGAATATGAATATTAGCATTGAGAAAACGGTTAGTGAGCTTTTGCCTTCAATCATTCTGGGAGGTTTTTTAATTTCTGTTGAGGTGGAGGAAAGCAGCGAAGAGTTGCTGACTTTAATGGGAAATGAACTAAAAGCACTGGAGCCGGTTTTAACTCCCGAATCGATCCGCGAAATGTCAACTGTTAAAGCCAATAAAGAAGCCTACAGGGCATTGGGTAAAGATCCGAATCGTTATCGTCCGTCAGCGGAGTCGTTGCTTCGAAGGGTAGCCAATGGCAAGGGTTTGTATCATATCAACAATGTGGTGGATATACTAAACCTTATTTCGGTTAAAACAGGTTACTCTATTTGTGGATACGATTACAATACCATTAAAGGCTCTGTTAGTCTGGGAAAGGGTAAAGAGGGCGAGCCATACGAAGGAATCGGGCGCGGAGAGTTGAATATTGAGAATCTGCCCGTTTTCAGGGATGACTCAGGTGCTTTTGGTACTCCAACCAGCGATTCTGTGCGTACTATGGTTACCGAAAAGACGAAGCAGTTTTTAATGATCATTATTGGTTTTGATGATCAGGCAAAAATTTCAGCCGCTTTGGATGAGGCTTCTGCCTTATATGGTAAGTTTGCAAAAGGAGTGGAGAAAGAACGTTTTTTTATACACAGCTAAGTGACCGCTTTGCTGGTTGTGTATTAGTAATAAAAGAATAAATGATTTTAGGCTTTATATGTATCAACTACTGACTCCCGATAGCTATCGGGATGCCTAAAAACTGTTTAACTAATAAGGAATGATTGAATATTGTGCGCTGGCATCGGGCAGTAATGGTAACTGCTATTATGTAGGAAATGAGAATGAAGCTGTTTTGATTGATGCAGGTATCAGCCGTAAGCAGGTACTGAAACGCATGAAGGAGGTTGGCCTGAAGATTGAAAAGGTTAAAGCTGTATTGATTTCGCATGAGCATTCCGATCATATCAGAGGTTTAAGAGTTCTATCCGATTTGCATAAGATAGATGCTTATCTTACCAAAACTACTCAAAGCAAAACCCGTGTGCATCATCAACCCTTTAAGGTAAATGTGTTTGAGCCCGGTGATGTTATTGAGGTAGGTAATATAAAGGTTCATTCATTTGCCAAAAAACACGATGCTGTGGATCCTTGCAGTTTCAGGGTAGAGCTGAATGGAAAAAGCATTGGTGTGATGACCGATATAGGAACGGCTTGCAGTAATGTAAAGGATCACTTACAAAAGTGTCATGCCGTTTTTCTGGAGAGCAATTACGATGAGGAGATGCTACTGAATGGTCCGTATCCGGCACATTTAAAAAGCAGGGTTAAATCCGATCATGGTCACCTTAGTAACGATCAGGCTGTAAAGGTGGTTGATAAACTCAAGGATACGCCTCTGAAAACCATTTTGTTATCACATATTTCAGCAGATAATAACCGACCGGAGATTGCACTGAAAACCTTTCAGGTAGTGAGTGACCGTTACCAGATATTTGCTACTTCGCGATATGCTCCAACAGAGGTATTTAGATTAGAACCGGGATCAGAGGTGCAGGAAAAGGCTGATCAGCTTAGTTTGTTTTAATAAAAAGGGTCGCTGTTCTGCAACAACGACCCAATCGAGTATCTACTTTCAAGTGTATTAACAATAGCTACAGGTTGTTGCTAATACCTTTTATTAAAAGTAATCCCCAATGGTCAGCAAATCCATATCCGGGTTTAGTTAACCCAAATTGTTTTTGCTTTCAGAATACGGAATTATTCTTGTGGACTGTATACGGTGGTTTTGAATTAAAGTTAACAGATGGGGCAATAATATTATTGCAACCGAATTCTCAATGATGTACTTTGTAAATAAACTGTTTCTCAAAAAAATCGAATTGAAGTAAGTATTTTCTTTACCTTAAATATTAATACCATCTGAAAATGAATAAAATATAGTGTAAGAAGATTGGAAAATAAATATTTCAATCGTACTTGTTTTATTTATCTATAACTTCGGCAAAAATCTTATCCAATGAAGAAAGAAGGAACATCCTATGGAATATTTCTGATGTTACTTTCGGTAATAGCCTTTGCCATTATGGCTACACTGGTAAAATCTATGTCTCATGTCAGTACTTTTGTAACTGTATTTGTACGTTTTTCAGTGGGAGTGGGTATTCTGGGTATTCTGGCCTTGTTTCGCAAAATTGATCTGAGATTTGTCCGGAGTCCTCTTTTGCTCTTAAGAGGTATATCCGGTGCCATATCAGTAGCGCTGTTTTACTTTGCCATCGTAAAGATTGGAATGGGAAAAGGATCTGTCTATTCTTATTCATATCCTGTTTTTGCTACTTTACTAAGTGCCATTGTATTAAAAGAAAAAGTAAGTACAGCCAAATGGATCTTAATTTTATCAGCTTTTGCAGGCATAGTACTGGTATCGTTAAAGTTTAGTGAGGGCGACTCGGGCTGGAGTTTTGGTTTTTACGATATACTGGCCATCTGTAGTGCCTTTACCAATGCCATATCTATTCTGATCGTAAAAAAGCTGCATGGAACGGATAGTTCATACGCCATATTCTTTGCTCAGAGCATTGTTGGTTTTTGGATCTTCCTGATTCCTGCAAATATACCTGAATTAACAGGTCCGGTGTCGGGTAGTTATGTGCTGATCATTATTGGGGTTTTCTCGGCTATGGCTCAATTATTAAATACCGAAGGATATCGGCATGTATCCATTGCAACCGGATCACCTTTTCATATGTTGATTCCCATTGTTAATGTGTTGATTGGCGTGTTGGTATTTAACGAAGCTTTCAGTACATTGGAAATTGCAGGAGCTTCACTGGCAGTATTGTCATGTCTTGGTATCATGCTTTTAAATATTAAAAAATAGTCAAATTACATATGTCAAAGGTTCTTTTGGTAACACCTCCATTAACTCAGTTAAATACTCCTTATCCGGCAACACCCTATTTAAAAGGTTATTTCAATACGGTAGGAATTGGCAGTGATCAATGCGATCTGGGTATTGAATTGATTGATGTGCTATTCTCATCAAAGGGTCTTGAAAGAGTATTTGCCATTGAAGAAGAGGAGGATTCTAAATCAGAAGATGTTGCAAGAATGCTGGCCTTAAGAGATGAATATATCTCAGTTGTGGATGTAGTGATGAATTTTCTTCGTCAGCCAACAACGGAGCAGGCCTACCTTATCTGCAATACTGATCTGTTACCACAAGGAAGTCGTTTTGCTCAGCTCGATGATTTGGATTGGTTATTTGGCTCCATGGGATTGACCGATAAGACCAAGCATTTATGTACTTTGTTTTTAGAGGATGTGGGCGATTTCATCACCGAGGTGGTTGATTCAAATTTTGGTTTCTCACGCTATGCCGAACGTCTGGGACGATCTGCCACAAGTTTTGATCATTTGTATGAAGCCCTGAATGCTCCACTTTCACTGATTGATGAAATAATGCTTGATTTGTTTTCAAAGCATTTAAAGCAATTTCCATGCGAACTGGTGGCTATATCCATTCCTTTCCCGGGTAATCTGTTTGGAGCCTTACGAATAGGTCAATGGATTAAGCAAAACCATCCGGAGATCAAAGTATCGTGGGGAGGCGGTTTTGTGAATACTGAGCTTCGGTCAGTGTCAGATCCCAGAGTTTTTGAGTTTGTTGATTTCATTACTTTGGATGATGGTGAAAGACCGTTACAACTTTTAAGTGAATATCTGGATGGTAAGCATGACTTAGAAGCACTGATGCGAACATTTATTTTGAAGGATGGAATTGTAACTTACATTAATAAAGAGGTGCAAAAAGACGTTCCTCAAAAGGATACAGGAGCACCTGATTATAGCGATTTGCCATTAGAAAAGTATATTTCTGTTGTTGAGGTTGCCAACCCGATGTTTCGTTTGTGGAGTGATGGCCGATGGTTGAAATTAACACTGGCTCATGGTTGCTATTGGGGGAAATGTACGTTCTGTGATGGTTCGCTGGATTATATTGGTCGTTATGAGCCAAACAAGGCAGTCGATATCGTTGACCGTATGGAGCAATTGATGACTCAAACGGGTCTGAATGGTTTTCATTTTGTTGATGAAGCAGCTCCTCCAATGTTACTTAAGGAAGTTGCTTTGGAGCTATTGCGAAGAAAGCTGAAAGTAACCTGGTGGACCAATATTCGGTTTGAAAAAAGTTTTACGGCTGATGTATGTCGCTTATTGAAGTTGAGTGGATGTATTGCGGTTTCCGGAGGTCTGGAAGTAGCATCTGATCGCATTCTGAAACTAATTAACAAGGGTGTTGATCTGGCTCAGGTAACAACCGTAACTTCAAACTTTAAAGAAGCCGGTATTATGGTTCATGCTTATCTGATGTATGGATTTCCGACTCAAACAATACAGGAAACAATTGATTCTTTGGAGGTGGTTCGTCAACTCTTTGACCTTGAGTTGCTGACTTCAGCTTTCTGGCATCAGTTTGCCATGACAGCTCATAGCGATGTAGGTTTGAATCCTGATAAATACAATGTTGAAATAACCGGAGGATTAAACGGATCTTTTGCTAATAATGATTTGTTTCATCTTGATCCTCAGGGAGGGCCACACGAACTGTTTGGTGAAGGTTTAAAGAAGGCCGTTTATAATTTTATGCATGGAGTTGGTTTGGATTGGCCGGTTGATGAGTGGTTTGATTTTAAAACACCAAAATCATTGTTGCCCCCTCATTACCTTCAATCATTTCTAAAGGAAACAACAAAAGTTAAAGAAACGGCCAGATGGATTTGGATGGGAGTATTGCCTGATTGTGAATTCTTTCAGAAAAAGAAAGGTAAGAAGGTTGTTGAAATGGCTGAAATGAAAATATATGCGCATACAAACACATATCATATCAACATCAAGAAAAATCTGGCAGAATGGATCATGGTGTGGTTACCACAGATAAGGTATCAATCAGATAATAACTTTAAAACTTCAGATTTGAGAGAGTCATTTCTTAATCATCAGTTGGGTGACTTTGATATTTTCCTCAATAGTTATACCTGTAAGCAACTAAAAGAAGCCGGTTTGCTGGTTTTATGATCTAATAGCAACTTTTCGCAAACCGTTTCGGTAGAGTGTCTCTAATTATTTCAGGCTAGATAAAAGTTATTTAAATATCAATAAATCAGTTGTGTATAATGATTTTCATACTTTCGTAAACACATGTGTTTTAGATTTCTTATCATCAATAACTTATCTTTACTTACAATATTAGTTCGTTAATAATTAGAAGGATATGAAGTAATTAATGCAGTTCAATAACCTGGTAAAACAGGAAAGGGATTATTGCTTCCGACCTAAAACAAACGAACTATTAACTAACTAATCAATCGTTACTAATGAAGAATCTAATTGTTTCGGCTTTGCTTTTGAGCATTATATCGATCAGTTGTCAAAGTCCTGAAAAAACCACTCAAAAGCCAGAAGTTCCATTTCTCTGGGAAAATGCCAATGTTTACTTTTTACTAACGGATCGTTTCCAGAACGGAAATGCAGAAAACGATATTAATTTTAACCGAACAGAAGAATGTGGCTTACTGCGCGGTTTTGAAGGTGGTGATTTTAAAGGCATCACACAAAAAATAAAGGAAGGCTATTTTACTGATTTAGGCATTACCGCTTTGTGGTTTAGTCCGGTTGTGGAGCAAATACACGGTGCTGTTGATGAGGGAACAGGCTTAACCTATGCTTTTCATGGCTATTGGGCAAAGGATTGGACTGCCTTCGAACCCAATTTTGGGACAGAACAGGAGTTTGCTGAATTGGTTGAAGCTGCCCATGCTAAAGGTATGCGGGTTTTGATGGATGTGGTTATTAATCATACAGGACCAGTGACACAAAAGGATCCGGTGTGGCCGGAAGGTTGGGTGCGTCAACAACCACAATGCAAATATTCCGATTATGAATCTACGGTTTCATGTACTTTAGTCGAAAATCTGCCAGATGTTCTAACAGGTACTGACGAGGAAGTAGAAATACCTGCTCAGCTGCTTGAGAAATGGGAAGCTGAAGGTCGTTTGGAAAAAGAAGTCAGTGAACTGGATGCATTCTTCTCTGCCACCGGTTATCCTCGAACTCCACGCTACTATATCATCAAGTGGTTAACTGATTTTATCAGAAAATACGGAATTGATGGCTATCGTTTGGATACCACCAAACACACCGAGGAAGATGTATGGGGCGATTTATGGAAAGAAGCGGTTAAGGCTTTTGCCGAGTGGAAAGAAGCGAATCCGGATAAGGTTTTGGATAATAACGACTTTTTTATGGTAGGTGAGGTCTATGGCTATGGAATATCAGGTGATCGACTTTATAACTTTGGTGATAAGCAGGTTGATTACTTTAATTATGGAATGAAAAGTCTGATTAATTTCGATTTTAAAGGTGATGCCAATAAAGCATATGAGGAACTATTTTCGTTATACAGTGCTAAATTAAACGGACCTCTGAAAGGACAGAGTGTGTTAAATTACATCACATCTCATGATGATGGTTATCCATACGATAAGGAAAGAGAAAAAACGATTGAAGCAGGGACCAAATTACTGCTTTGTCCCGGGGCTTCTCAGGTTTACTATGGCGATGAATCGGGCAGAAGCCTGATCATTGAAGGGGCTGTTGGAGATGCTAATTTGCGTTCGCTAATGAATTGGGAGGATTTGCAGAATAATACTGAGATTCATGGAATACCAGCAAAAGATATATTAGTTCATTATCAAAAATTAGGAAAGTTTCGCTCCGAACACCCTGCTGTTGGAGCTGGTGTACATACTATGATTCAGGAATCACCTTACTATTTTAAGAGAGAATACACAAATGGTGATTTTAAGGATATTGTTGTTGTTGGGCTTGATCTGGCAAAAGGAGAGAAAATTATACCTGTTGAAGAAGGTGTGTTTAATGAAGGAGAAGAGCTGGTTGATTCATATTCAGGTATTAAAGTTAAAGTAAAGAATGGAGTGGTCAAATTGAACTCAGAATATAACATAGTGTTATTATCCAAATAGATTTAGATTGAATGAATACTAAATCCGGGCTTGTCCCGGATTTTTTTTATCTTCAAAATTCAAAATCAAGGTTATGAAAATTCCCTTTTATCAGGTAGATGCATTTACAAATGAGTTGTTTAAAGGTAACCCGGCAGGCGTTTGCATTGTTGACGAGTATCCTGACAATGAGGTGATGCAAAAGGTTGCAGCCGAGAATAACCTGGCAGAAACAGCTTTTGTGAAGCGTGTTACAGATGAACAGTTCTTTATCAGGTGGTTTACTCCGGTTGCAGAAGTGGATTTATGCGGTCATGCTACCTTAGCCAGTGCTTTTGTGCTATTCGAACAGCTTGGTTTTGATAAAGATAAAATTGTTTTTGACACTCTTTACAGAGGAATGTTGGAGGTGAGCAAGGAAGAGGATTGGTATTGGTTGGATTTTCCTACCGATGAAATTAAGACTGCTGAGATCACAGAGGAGTTGAAAGCAGCATTTCCATTACGACCTGATTCTATTTTAAAAGGTAAAACGGATTATGTACTGGTATACAGTCATCAAAAACAAGTGGAGGAAACTAAACCGGATTTTAGTAAGCTTGCATTGGTTGATGCTCGCGGTGTAATAGTCACAGCAAAAGGAGATAAGGTCGATTTCGTTTCCCGTTTTTTTGCTCCTCAGATTGGAATCGATGAAGATCCGGTTACAGGTTCAGCTCATACATCATTAACACCTTATTGGTCAAAAGTGTTAGAGAAGAAAACTTTACATGCGCTTCAACTATCAGAAAGAGGTGGCGTATTAAAATGTAATTATTTAGGTGAACGAGTAACGATTGGAGGGCAGGCTCGTTTATTTTTAGAAGGAACCATAATAATTTAACAACAGTTAGATAGTACTATTCTTTTAGAGTAAATCTCTCAATGTAGATCATTATTCATCTTCTTCTTCTTCTTCTGGTATTGCACTGATTCTGCCATAATAGCTTATAAAACTTCTGTTGTTACTGGTAATTCCAACGGTGGCAGAACCACCAGAAAAGATGCTTATTCTTACTTTGTAAAAATCTTTATCACTTACTTTAAAAATTACCTCAATTGAATTCTTGCGTTCGTTTACTTCAATTTTCTTTTCAAGCATCTCACCTTTAAACTTCATACCTCCTTCTGTATTTCCGTAACTGGATTGAAATGCTCTTCCAAAAAATGGCATGTCTGAATCCGCATTATTATCTGTAATTTTTAAGAAACCAAAGTGGCTGCTTAAATCAAAGGAGCCTCCTCCGAGCGGAAGAGCACGCTCCGGAATAAACATATAATTGTTACCCTCAATTAATTTTAATGTTTCAGCAAACTCTTGCTTCTGTTTTTCTTTCCGGCTTTTTTTATCCTGTGAAAAAGACTTTTGAGAGAAGCTTAATCCAATAATACCAACAATGAATAGGGCAACAATTGTTTTCATGATAATTTGGTTTTATTTTTACCTAAAGTTATCAAAACATATGCCAAAAAATCAAGAAGTATAGAATAATTTATGAGATATCTTGTGTGTTAAATTATTCAATAGTAATGAAATAACATTCAGTTTTGGTGTTGATTTGAGTATTTGCAGTGTTTTATTGGTAAGAGGTATTTGTTAAAATTATCCAGTATTAAATGAAGAGAGTAAGTTTTATTTTGATAGGCACGCTAATTTTTATTTCTTCTTTTGCACAGGAATCAGAATCATTTAAAGACAGACTATTTACGGGTGGCCAGGTTGGATTGACATTGGGTAGTTATACCAATGTAATGATTAGTCCTGTGTTGGGTGCCAGATTGAATGATAAGGTGTATGCTGGATTAGGCATAGAGTATCAATATACAAAAGATAAAACCATTTCACCATCCAGAACATATAATCAATATGGCGGACGATTATTTGCGCAGTATAATGTTTTACCATCTATATTTGGACATGCTGAATTTGCTGGTCTGAGCATGGAACGATATAATTATTTACTACAAAAAGAAAGAAATTTTGTACCCTTTTTATTTGTGGGTGGTGGTTACAGGCAATATCTAAGCAGAAGAAGTTTTGTTACTTTTCGTGTATTATTTGATATTCTGCAGGATGAAAATTCCCCATATAAAGCATGGGATCCGGTATTTAGTGTTGGTTTTGGGATCGGTATCTAGAGGTATGATTTAAACCAATACATTGTAATTCCCAACCATTCCTTTATTAAAATAGACCATGTGTTTAGGGTGTTAATCGAAGGCAAAATGTAGTCTAACGGTTTTAAAGGTGTAAGACTTCGTAAAGGTTGCGTTGGAAATGGTATGACTTCGATATTAAGTTTATCAAAACAACCTTTTGCTCTGGTCATATGAAAAGCAGAAGTAATTAAAATATTTTGTCTGGTGGAGTTAAGCGAATCAATTATTTCACCGGTGTATATTGCATTTTCGTATGTGTTGCGCGATTTGGATTCAAAGAGAATATTAGACTGGTCGATATTGATGGATTCCAGATACCTTAATATATATTCTGCCTCTGGGGTTTCATCAAAATATATATTAGCTGTTCCTCCGGTAATGATTATTTGGTTGCTGTCGTTTAAATAATAAATTGGTAAAGCTTGTAATAATCGGTCAGCTGCCTGATTAAAACTAATTTGTTGTGTCTCTTCATCCATATTGGAATATCCGCCCAATACAATAATATTGTAAGGTTGATTAATGGATAATTTCGGAATGGTGTATTGGGTTTCCCACTTTGTTGTAACAAGTTGAAAAAAAGCTGTATTTGAGAAAATAATTAGGTTTACTATTGCCCCAATACGCAGCCTTCTTCTTACCTTTTTATTTTTACAGAGTTGGGCACTAATTATTAATAAAAGGCTCCAGTTAAAAGGATAAACCAAAAAAGACAACAGTTTAGAAAGAATGAAAAACATTTGCTACCGATAAAATTTGCAGGTTTTCGCTATAAAATTAATTTTGTAATAGTGTCAAAAGTAATACATTAACCACACATTGAAAAAATACCGTTATGCATTTTAATCAGCTATTGCGAGAACGTTATTCAATACGGGAGTATAAATCTCAGAAAGTTTCAAAAGCACTTTTAATGGAAGTATTGGAGGCGGGAAGATTAGCTCCGTCAGCTGCCAATAAGCAACCGTGGAAGTTTATTGTAGTTTCGGAAGAGGATAACCTGAATAAATTAAAAAGTGCATACAACAGAGAATGGTTTAAAAAAGTACCTCAGATTATTGTAGTCTGTGGCGATCACAGCGAATCGTGGAAGCGGTCGTTTGATAGTAAAGACCATTGTGATATTGATATTGCCATAGCAGTTGATCATATGACAATCAGGGCTTCAGAATTAGGTTTGGGTACCTGCTGGGTATGTCATTTCGATCCGGATTTGGTGAAAGAATTAATGCAACTACCAGATGGTATTGAACCTATTGCATTACTTCCAATTGGATACCCATTGGAGAACAAACCTCCATATAAAATTAGAAAGAATCTGGATGAAATAGTTTTTGAAGAACGATTTGGAAATCCTTTAAAAAAGTAATCTTTAAAACGATATTCCGGCACCTAAAGAGATCATACCAAAGTCACTGTATGAATAGGATGTTTGTAGATTAAAAAAATAGATTCTTACCTGTGCTCCTAATTCATATTCCATAGCAGAGAAATCGTAATTATTGGTTATCGGATCACTTATAGAGCTGGTTTCGCCTGGTATATCAGTATAAGTACCTTTAAACGAAGAATCAATAGTGCGGTTACTGTATCCAACACTTCCGTAAATATCGACAACGGTAAAATGGGCACCCATTAAAAATTTACCGGAAATGTTTTTACCTGTCATTTCCAGCGTTTGTCCACTCGGATCATTGTAAATTATATCCGAGCTGGTAGTGATTTGAGAATAATTACCCATTAATGAAGCTTCCAGAAACGGGTGTTTTTGCATAAATCTAAAATAGGGGATAAGACTGTGTTTTAATCCAATACCCCACATAAATGCCTCACCAATATTTGTGTTCTTTAGAGGAGGAGCTATTCTGATACTTAAATCAGTATTCATCGAAATACCTACACTAGCAGAAACAAGAGGTAAACCTAAGGTTTTTATTTCTTTTCCATTTGGAACCATGGTAGCTGTTTCGTTATAAACTAGGACAGGCCGCTCCTGAATACCCGGATAATTATAGACGGCTGTAGGTGCAGTGTTAATATTAGTATTCTCAAGACTAACACCGCTTAATTGGTTACTCTCAATGAGTTGATCGATATATAGAAGCTTATTGCCATTTGAAAAGCTTTGATTGTAAAAGAACTGGACATTAAATCTTCCTGGTCGCAGAACACGTGGTGACATGTTCCAACCTCCAATTAAAGTAGAATTAAGCATTCCTGCATATGGTTGAAGATATAAACCTGATAGAACTTGAGCATTATCAATTCCATAATTCAAATAATCAACAACTTGTGTCTGAGCTTCAGTTTTATGCCCAATAACAAACAGGCCCGATAGCAGAATATATGTCAGAATTTTTTTCATTATTTGCTGTTAAGTATGGTTTTGGCTTGAGATGTTGTTATTCGTTTGCCATCGGAATAGGCCACAACAAAACCTTTGATTCCTTCCGATTTCATAACAGAGTTAGCCTCTTCAAAACTTTTGAATTTACCTATCGAATATCTATACCAACCATCACCTTCATTCATGATAATTTTACGACTACCTTTATAAACGATCTTTAAACGTGATTCACTAACGGTTGTTTTATCTGCAATTATCTGAATGGAAAAGTAAGTTTCTGGCTGTTGTACAGTTTTTTCAGGTATTTTTTCTACAACAACAGGAATCGGAGCTTCCTCAGTTACTGTAACAGTTTCTTCTGTTTTTTTAGGTACAATTGTTGTAACCTCAACAGGCTCTTCGGGGGTTGTTTCTATGATTTCCACAGGTGGAGGTGGTGCAATCGTTTTTTCTTCAACAATTTCTTCCGGTTTACGATTAATAATATCGATGATGTCGCTATACATCGCTGCCTGCATTTCACGGTGTTTGTTGATGGCATCAGCGCTGTATTTTACTGCATCTTTCAAATGTCTGCTGTTTCTTGATTTCTGAAAGTCTTTTTTTGATGCTTTTACCTGAACTTTATATCTGTCAAGCAATGCATCTATTTCATTTAAGTCTTTCTTTTCAGTTTTTAATTTTTTCAATCGGTTAAGGTATACATCCGTTTTAGCAAACATACCGACATAATATGGGCGACAAGCTCTTAATGTTGTTTGCATTTTGTATTCATCCTGACTTATACCAGGATTCTTACTGTTAGAGTTTTTATAGGTAGAAAGAAGGAGGTTTATTTCGGGATATAAGTCAATTCCATTGGAAATCTGCTCATCGCCTTTTGTTAGTTTCTTTATCTCCGATGGAGAAAAGATTAAAGCAAGGCTATCGCTGGCAGACTGAGCATAAGAACTTATTGTCAGTCCACAAAAGAAGATAGTAATCAATAATCGATGAATTAGATTATGATTCACGGTAGTTTGGTATTAATATAACGGGGTGTTTAATTGTAATCCTGAATAATTCAGGCGTGAGAGAAGGATGCTGTCTGTTATCATATTAAACCGACAGCTCCTTTGAGTTCAATTATCTGAAATTGATGCCTACACCAGCTGTAATAACTGAGTAATCACCAACAGTATAGTCAGCATGAATAGAGAAAATCGCTAAGCGAAGTCTCATTCCTACGTTAAAATCGAAATTTCCTGTGGAATAGTCAAGAGCAATCGGGTTATTTGGTAAATCTCCAAAATCTCCTATTACATCAAAACTACTTTTCGTGTTTCCATATCCAACACCTGAATAAAATGCTATAACAGGCAGATTAGCTCCAATTAAAATACGTCCTGTATAAGCATTGGCCATCGTTTCAAGGTTACCGCTTCCAACTTCACCCGCAACACCCAGCTTTGATTCAAAATGCGTATAGGCTGCCAAAGCTGATAATTGAAGAACTGGTATTCTTTTAACAAAAGGAATATAGTCTTTCAATGAATGTTTTAATCCCAATCCCCACATATATGCCTTGCCATAATCACCGTATTCAACACGAGGCATGAAACGACCCATAATTTCGGTATGGAAAGGCAGGCCAACAGCTCCTTGTACCATAGGACTTACAAAGGTATTCATTCCGGAACCTTTCAACGAAACCAATTCCTGTCCGGGTACATCCTTGTGTTCAAATGCAATTTCTCTTCCCTTATCACCAGCCATGGTTGGTGCAATTGTCGAACCATCCATTACCTGTAGCTGTTCCAAAGTAAGTTTTGAAATATCAAAACTCTCTTTTGAACTGGGTGCTGTTGTGTAGCTTCCAGATATTGTAATATCAAAACCTGCCAGTTTATGAACCTTTGCAGAATTGTACCAACCACTGTTCAGATTAACACCTAGCATCTCACCGTATGGTCTTAGATATTCTTTTGCAATTGCATTAGCATCATTTACGCCTCCTTTCAAAAGATCCAAAGGCATGTTCTTCTGAGCATTTATATTTCCTGCTATCAATAAGAGGATAGTACCTAAATAAATCAGACTTTTTTTCATGTTGTTTTCACTTTTATTGATGTGTGGTAAGTTATTTCAATTATTGATTGTTAATTATTTCCAATGCTTCTTTTACCGAAATGCGTTCATCTTTATTATACGCTACAATAAATCCTTTAATTCCTTCATTTTGCATGGTTTCGCGCGCTTTTGTAACATCTGTAAATTTACCAACCGAATATCTGTACCAGCCGCTTCCGGTTTTTTCGATTATCTCCAGATTGCCACTATAAGCTTGTTGTAGTTTTTCTTCTGATGCCTTTTCTTTATCTGCCAAAAACTGTATAGTTAAAAACACGTCTTTTACTTGTTTGACAGGTTCAGTGACAACAGGTTCGATTATTTCTTCAACCACAGGTGTTGCTTGTTCAGTTGTTTCGGTTTGTAATACTTCATTTGCAACTGTTGCAATGATCGTTTCACTTCCGGTAGCGCCTGCAACTGGAACAATAGGAGTTTCAACTTCTGCAATAGATTCATTAATAGTTTCACTCCCGGTAGTTATTTCTTCAACTGGTTCAGAAACAAGGGTAGTAGTTTCTACAATAGTAGTTGTATCTGTAACTTCTTCGGGTACATTTGAAATTACTGTTTCAGCTTCTTCTACTATTGGTTTTTCCTCAGGCTGATTGTCAAGAACTGATAAGAGGTATCTTTCCTGTAATTCAATCGCTTTACCCTGGTTCTCCTGTGCCAACTCAACCATTTCAATCATATCCTCAGGTGAAGAAAGACGTTCTGATTTATTGTATTGCTTTTTGGCTTTTTTTGTTAGCGATTTTACTTCATTTCGGGTTTTCGAAGCTTCAGCATTACCTTGATTTTCTAATTCCTTTATTCTTTTATCCAAAACACCAATATGCTTTGCATATCCGTCTTCATAAAAGATAGCTGCCTTTAATTTAGCTTCTGCAATTTTCTTGTTTCGCTTATTTATCTTGTTTGTTTTAATTCTTCCATCCGCATTTTTTAAAGCATCTACTTCTTCCTGAATGGATTTTACTGCATCTATTAGCTTATTCCCTTTGTTAATTAACTTTTCTGACGATGAAAGTTTTTTAATTTCTTTCTCATTCAGGTGTTTTTTTAATTCGTTTGTCTGGGCATGGCCATAGAAGGGTGATGATAGGACGGTTAAAACAATGGTAATTGTAATAAGTCGATTTAGCATTTTGGTAGTTTGTTGTTTTTGATTAATAGATGTTTAAAACGAATATATTCAAAATTTAAACATGCTTTACACTTTTTAACGAACGATAATTAAAAAGGTTTGTTGTTTAAATGTATTTAAAACAGTTCTTACTTCATTATTTTTGTAAGAAATTAAAGATTGTAAAAAATAATAGCATGATAAATCCATTATTAAAAACATTTGAAACCAAACATAACACACCTCCATTTGATTCAATTAAGGAGGAGTATTATCTGCCTGCGTTTAAAGCATTGATTGAAGAAGGTAAAGGACATATTAATTCCATTGTTGAAAATTCCAATGAACCCGATTTTAATATTACCATTGAAGCAATGGAAGAAGCCGGCCGTCAGCTGGGAATTGTAAGTAGTTTATTTTTCAATCTTAATCATGCTGAAACCAATTCGACAATACAATCCATAGCTCGTGAGGTATCACCAATGTTGACTGAGTATTCGAATGACATATGGTTAAATGAAGCATTGTTTGCAAAAGTAAAAAGTGTGTATGATAAAAAGGCTTCTTCTTTTTATTCTGTTGAAGAAGAAAAATTATTGGATGATACCTATAAGGCCTTTGTTCGCAAAGGAGCTTTACTTAAAGGCGAGGCGCGTAAAAAATACCGCGAAATAACCAGTGAATTGTCTCGTTTGAGTCTTCAATTTGGAGAGAACCTTTTAGCTGAGACCAATGGATTTCAGCTTCATCTAACTACAGAAGATGAATTACAAGGATTGCCAGATGGTCTGAGATCTGCTGCCAAGGAGTTGGCTCAGTCACAGGAGAAGGATGGATGGATTTTTACCCTCCATTTTCCAAGCTATGTACCTTTTATGAAATATTCTGCCCGTAGAGATTTACGCAAGAAGATGTACATGGCATATTCGACACGTGGTCATAATAATAATGAACATGATAATAAGGAAATCATTAAAAAGATGGTTTCATTGAGAGTGGAAAAGGCTAAATTATTAGGCTTTGAAACACATGCTCATTATGTTCTTGAAGAGCATATGGCGTTACATCCGGAAAAAGTAAATGAGTTTTTACAGGAACTCCTGGATGCTTCATATCTGGTGGGAAATGAGGATGTGAAGGCAGTAGAGGAGTTTGCACAACAGAATGGTTTGAAAGAACCGCTCGAAAGGTGGGATTATCCATTTTATGCTGAGAAACTGAAGGCTCAAAAATATGGTCTGGATGATGAGGCAACAAGGCCTTATTTCAGACTGGAGAAGGTGGAAGAAGGAGTATTTGGATTAGCTTCCCGCTTATACGGATTACAGTTTAAAGAAACCAATGAGATTTCAAAATATCACGATGAAGTGAAGGTTTTTGAGGTTTTTGATCAGGATGGTAGCTTCTTAAGTGTCTTTTATGTTGATTATTTTCCCCGACCCAGTAAACAGGGTGGAGCATGGATGACATCCTTCCGTGATCAATACAGTGAGGTTCGTCCTCAGATCTCAATTGTCTGTAACTTTACTCGTCCAACAGGTGATAAACCTTCGTTACTGACATTTAATGAGGTACAAACTTTTTTACATGAGTTCGGACATGCCTTGCACGGTATGTTGAGTAATGTTAAATATCAAAGTTTATCAGGAACCAATGTTTATCGTGATTTTGTTGAACTTCCTTCACAGATAATGGAAAACTGGGCTACCCAAAGGGAATGGCTTGAGGAGGTAGGGGTTCATTATCAAACTGGAGAAGTGATACCTCAGGTGATGATTCAAAAAATTATCGACAGTGATAATTATCAGAGTGGTTATGCAACGGTACGTCAATTGAGCTTTGGCTTGGTTGATATGGCTTGGCACTCATTAAAGGAATCTTTTGAAGGTGATGTGGTTACCTTTGAAAAGGAGGCGATGCAAGTAACTGAATTGTTTCCTGAAGTGGCTGGAACTGCATTTTCAACGGGTTTCTCCCATATTTTCGATGGAGGCTATGCTGCCGGTTATTATGGCTATAAATGGGCTGAGGTGCTGGATGCCGATGCATTTGATTCGTTTCTTGAGAATGGAATCTATGACAAGGAAACTGCCAATCGCTTCAGAAAAGAAATTTTGGAGAAAGGGGGTACCCAACACCCAATGACTTTATATAAGAATTTTAAAGGAAAAGAGCCTTCAATAGAACCCTTGTTAAAACGAAGTGGGTTATTAAAATAAAACAAGAAAAGGATGGTCTGGCCATCCTTTTTTTATTTCTTATTATTACCCTGAATAGTGATTGCACTTTCTTTAGCCAGTATATGACAAAAGTCTTGCAAGGTGTGGCCTGAATGACCTTTAATCCATTTGAATTCAATGAGTTTTCCATCGGTAATCGCATTCAAATCTTTCCAGACTTCTGCAAATTTAACTTCACTTCCCGAGGCTGTTTGCCAATTGTTATATTTCCAGAAATGCATCCATTGAACCATACCTCTGATCACATAACGGCTATCGGTATTAACCTGTATCCTTTCAAATTCTATTAATTGTTTTAATCCTTTCTGTACGGCTTTAAGTTCCATTAAATTACTGCTGCCACCAGTAAATGATTGGTTAATAACATTGGTTTGACCATCGTTGTAATCGATAATTATGCCGTAACCTGATGTAAAGGATTCAGAGGCAAAAGAACCGTCTGCATATAATTTACAGATATCTTTTGTTTCATCAGGGCTACTTGAAATATTCAATATTCCGTTTCGCCTGTCGAGACGTATAAATTGGTTGTAATCTGATTCGTTTAAGAAATTAAAGTCGGTGATGAAAACACAGTTTATCTTTTGTCCGACTTTTATTTTACGTTTAGAAGCTGACAGCATTACCTTTTCTAGCTGAAATTTGTTTTTGATAAGTATGTCAGTCAGCTTGTTATTGTTGGAGAAATCAGTTCTGTTCAGCCCGGGATAATATGAGAAATAAGAAATAATATCATTTGAATCAACTGCATAACATTGGATGGCAGAAGCATTTATGGCCTCAATGGTTAATATCAGTTTTATCGGTTTCAATTGAAATTCTTCAATGTATCAGTAATTTTCATAGTCAATTAAATGCCTGATATTTAACTCGTATTGAGTATTATCCCTACTTTACTCAATTAGCTCATATTTCACACCCGAATAAGATTGAATTTTATGAAATAGGTTTAACTTTTACGGCTTTTAATCCTTTAAGTCCCTTTTCTGTTTCAAATTCAACTTTGTTTCCAACCTTCAACGGTTCCAAACAATCATTAATATGCACAAAAATTGATTCTTTCGTATCTAAATCGATGATGAAACCAAAGCCTTTTGACTCGTCAAAATTGTTAACACGTCCCGTTCTGGTTGTGATAATATTTCGATTTTCAGCCTTAGGAACACTTATTTCTATATTCTCTGCTTTAACTTCTGTTTTCTGAGTTTGATCAGGAGGAGTAGACGTGATCATACCATTTTCATCAACCCATGCAATCATGTCATCAAAGTCCTTTTTACCTTGTTCTTTTTTTAATTGCTTGCGTTGCTCTTTATCTTTTCTTTTTTTCTCTTTTTTGTTTCTTACTTCTTTTTTTCCAAATGTTTCCTGTGATCTTGCCATCCAATTAATATTTCATTTGCGAAGAATAAATTCCTCTGGTTTATATTTTTATAACTGAGTTTGATCGATATTGTTTGGTCGTTTATGCACTTTTAAAATACATGTTTAATGCATCTTCCTTTAAAAACGAAATCTAGCTTTATCGATCAAAGCCTGATGTTGGGGTGCAGTTTTAAATTGAGAAGGAATAATCTGATACGGACTTTTCTTTTTCTTGCACTCAATAATTCTCTGAAAAAGGATAAACATATCAAGTACTAATATTGTAATCGATATGATGTTATTCTAAATTTCGATATAAAGGTAACTATTATCTGATAACCTACATAGAAATATTCTATTATAACTGTCTGCGTATTGTGAAATTATTTCTAAAACAACAGATGTATTTTTATATTTCGTATTCAAAATGAGGTTTATATGTAATATGGTTTTTGATTGCTAAAAGCAACTAAAGACTTAACAGATATTCATACAAATCCTGTTCTTTATCTAAATTCAATTTTTGTTTTAACCGATACTTTGATTTTAGTACACTATCGGGTAACACATTCATTAAATCAGCTATTTCTTTGGTACTTAAATTCATTTTAAGAAAAGAGGCAAGTCTTAATTCTTTTTCTGAAATACCCGGATAAACAGATTGAATCTTTTTGTCAAAGTCATTATGGACCTCCTTAAAATAGGTCTTAAATGCTTCCCAGTAATTATCAGAGGCCGCTTCTCGTTTTAGCATCAGCTGAATCCTTTTGTAATCCTTATCAAACTCCTTGGGTATGTTTTTCAGGTTTTCAAGATTATCATTTAATTCCTGGATAAAACTGTTCTTTTGCAAAAGGTGCAAGGTTTGAGAGGCCAGTTCTTTTTTCTTAAAATTTAGTTTTTGATCAAATACTTCCTGTTGTTTTTTACGTTCCTGCTCTTTTTTACGAATACGTTGGCGTGAAATAAAATACAGGAACAATGAAATCATTGCAAAGGCCATCATTCCAAATGCATACTGAATCTTTTGAAGCTTATCCACCTTGGACCTTGCCTGAAGGAGCGAAATATCCTTTTGTTGAAGATCAATCTTACTTTCGCGCATTTCTGTTTCATAATATTCCTGAAGATTAAGAATCTCCTTTTGTTTTGAAATGGCAAATAGGGAATCGTTTAACTCAATTGATTTGTTTAAAATATTATAGGCTTCTTCCGTTCGGTTATTCAATTTTAACGCTTCGGCCTTTAGTATGTATGCTTCAATAAGCTCTTCATCCAGATCTTTTCGTTCTAATTCATTCTCGAGTGCTAAAGAAGCATTTTCAAGTGCATTAACTGGATTGTTTAAGGCCAGATAATTTCTGGCAGCCAGTTTTCGGTTTAAAGTAATAAACTGATAATCGAGTTGAGGTTTATAATTGAGTTCTTCCAATGCCAGATCCAGACTTTTTCTATGATCTCCCAAAAGATATAAGGCATGTGAGAGTTGTGCCTTTGCCGGATGTTCCTGAAAGGTTCCTTTAAAGTGTTTGATAGCCTGAGGCAAACTATCAGCTACCATTCGGGGCTTATTTAACTCATTCATAGCAACAGCCCAATTGATCATGGCCATAAAGTAGATGTTTTTGCTTCCCGACCGTGTCGCGTCCATAGCTTCTTCATATTTTAGTCGGGCTTGCTCATAGTCTTTATTGGTGAGGTAAATACTTCCGGCAATGAAGATTAGACCAATCTTCGTGAATTCAGATCCTTTTTCGGCAAAAGGTTTAGCTTCAGTAAGAATCTCAAGACCTCGTTTTGTTTTACCCTGTAAATGATAGGCATCGGCTGTGGTTAGGTAGGTAATGCCAATTTGCAGGGTATCGTGGGCCATTCTGGCTAACTCTAAAGATTTGTCGAGATATGGAAAAACACTGTCGAATACTTCGGTACGCATGTATGTCATGCCCATTCGTCGGTAATAGATACTTGTAATCCCTGGAAACCTTAATGAGTCAACTTCAGTAAGTGCTGTCTTTATTAATTTTCTGCAGTCTTCAGGCGTGCCAAAATTGAATATACTAAAAACTATCTCTTTATAGGTCATCGCCGAAACAGAGTCGCCTTGTCTATTCGCCTCATCAATGGCCAACCGGAAATATTTATAACAGGCAGAGTCACCTCTTTCAAGACATTGTTCAGCCTTTTTAATGGGGTTTACAATTGCACTGTCCAGAATTGTTAAATAGTTCTGTCCAATACTATATTTCAGGCAAAAGATTGATAAAAATAGGATCAGTAAGATGCCTTTTGATATTTTCATCCTGATTAGGTTAAAAGTTTTCAAGATGTACAACAAGCAGACTCTTTAAATGTTGATTTTTTACTTCTGTCCATATTTTGTCAATGCCCATAATTCGCTTTTAGGCAAGGTTAGCAATAGTTTTGAAGTGTTGAATCGTAATACTATTGTCTATGAGAATTAGAAGGATTTTTAAAAGTAAAGAAGTTTTATTATTGGCATTGTTGGTGACTGCTTGTTCAACCGATGATGTAATAAATGATGTTGACAAGAATGAAATTAATGAAGTATTGGAAAGCCTGACAGAATTCAATCAACCGGATGAGAGTGGTGAAGTTGAAGTGGGGTTGTCTGATCCGATGAGGGATGAAGATGATCAGTCATTGGAGTGTGTTACTACTACTTATTCAATATCTACAGGATTTGATGAGATGGTGGCTTTGGACCCATCAACCGATGTTATTTTCCCGGGGGCGATTTTAAAAGGTGAAACCATACCAACGGGGGCTTATGAACCTATCATTTCTGATCGTAATGCGGTAACACTTTCAGCGTCGCTTACTAATATTAGTGGTAGTCCGGTAGTAACAGTGAATAATCCTACCTTGTCGTCAGTGCGTGAGGGAATTAAAACGATTCTTGATCAGGAGGTAACCGGCGGAACGGCAGCCAGGGTTAGTTTTGAAATAAGTAATGTATACTCTGAGGAGCAATTAAATATAGCAATAGGTGCTAATTACAGGGTCGCTAATAAATCAGTTTCTGGTTCATTTGATTTTAGCAATTCTACTTATTCGAACCGTTTCGTAGTTAAATTTATTCAAACCTATTATACCATTGATGTGGATCCTCCTGCAAATCCTGGTGACTTTTTTGCGAAAGCTCCGGATTCAAGTGTATTTGGAAGTACATGTCCGGTTTATGTGGCAACAGTAGCATACGGTCGCATGGTTATTTATACGGTAGAAACAAACCGAACACAAACTGAAATTGATGCAGCTTTTAAAGCTACCATTAACTCGGTTGATGGGGAAGTAGAGACTAACTATGAAAAGATTATCACAGAATCAAAGATTAATGCGGTTATTATTGGAGGATCAGCAGCTGATGCTGTGGGTGTAATAGAAGGTCCTCAGGGAATTTACAAGTATATTAGTCAGGGAGGAAATTACGATAGAAATAACCCTGGTGCCCCAATCGCTTACAAATTACGATATCTGAAAAAAGGTACTCCTGTTGCCCGGGTCGTTCTACAGTCAGAATATCCGATTCGCAACTGCGATGTGGCATATCAAAAGTATTTTGCATCAATTAATGCAATAGAAGTAAAGGATTTTGATGCTGGACTTGTCAGTTCGTGGGATACCTATGGAAAGATCAAAATTGAATATTTTGATGGCAATCAATCATTGGGAAGTAAAGAATGGTCGGTAAGTCGTGACAATGCAATCAAACTCTCTGAAAATAGCAGGTATACCATCAATGGAAAGAATTTTACCGTTACTGATTTATACAAGCTTGATCCCGAAAATGTTTATGCGCGAATAACTGCAGATATTTACCGGAAAGATTTGGTAAATGATAATCATCTTGGTGGTATTGATGAGAAAATATATGTCAGTAATATTAATGTGAGTAGTGGAGAACGAAGCAGAATCATGCAGGATAAAGGAAAAGTAAAGATTTACTTTACATTGAAAGAAGTAGCTTATTAATGATCCTTTTTCTAAGCCGACACCTAAAGTTGATTCAACAACCTGGTGTCGGTTTTCTATTTAATTAAGATGGCTAATCGTTGAATGCAAGATTAGTTTTCAGAGTAATTAGTGAGTTTATGTTTGTTATTTTTCATTACAGGCATTGGCAACTAATCTTTTGACAACTTGCCTGTGAAAAGGTTTTATGATTTTCATGTACATTTTACCGTTTGAGTTATTGTATTCCACCAATGTTGTTACTTTGATGTTATACTTATCGGTATGGTCATTTTTTATAATTGCACGAAAATTAAGGTGCGAATCATCAGCTCCAAGTACAACTTCATTTTCGGATATAGAATATATTTTAAAAAATTTCACATATCCACCTACTTTGAAGTCTTCATTATAATCGTCCGGTATTTTGGTTTTAATTCCAATTATTTCAACCATTTTATTTCGAATGGTAAACAATGTTTTTACCCACGGAGGGGTGGTGTTAAAAACAAGATTTGTAATTTCCTTTAAATTATTCGTATGATTAGTGGTTGAAAAAGTATCTGCAAAATCTATTCTGGTTAACCAGTTTCTTTCAGTTTCGGTTAATTCCAGGTTTTCTTCCAAGACTTTTTTACTCATTGTTTTTAGTTACTTAGGTTTTATGAAAACAATTTTAGTTTGTTGGTAAATTTACTTTTTCTTTGATTTCAAATACGGCATAGCACCAATATGTTTTTGAAGTCCGATAATCCTGAAATTGACACTTGAAAGTAATTGAATTTCTGTTTGTTATGTAAATATCACTGAAGCTCCAATAAAATCCAGTTGAAATATATGAGTTAGTCCCTGGTGGATCAAATTCAAACCTTATTTTTAATTTCTTATCAATAATATCATAGAAGGTTATACCTCCAGATGTATAAGTCCATTCATCCCAATCATAAGTAACTAATATTTGGTGTTTAGCTGATGAAACGATATGATGATTTAAATTTATCTTTTCACCTGTATTTTTACTGATTAAAATACAATCATGAGCTTCATAGTATTGAACAGCAAATAAGTAAGAATTTATTTCTTCGATAAAACCTGCATATTTATAGGTTGAAAAACTCATTTTTCCTATATCCTTATTTTTTAAAGTATCCATCCTTTCAGAATCAATTTTATACACGAATGTCGAATTGTTGATTCTCTTAACATTTTCATTAGGTTTTGCTTTCCAATTCATATGGAGAATACCTTCAAATTTATTTGAATTATTATCAGTTATCAGTTTATTAAATTCATATTTGGTAATTTTTCTGATTGATAAATCAAAACTATCTAATTCGAATTTTTCAATTGAACGTATCAACGAATCTGTTATGTAGTCCTCATAATCATTTAATTCAGTTGCGTACTTATCGTGCTCAAAATTTTTCAAATTGGTGTTTGAGTTTTCAAGTTGTGATTCCAGATAAGATTTTTCATCACTAAGTAAAACGATGCGTGATTTCTGAGTTTCAATTTCTCCATTAAGAATTTCAATTTTTTCTTTGTCATTTCTATACTGAAGTGCAAATACAACACCAGTTAGAATAAGGAGAATTATTGTAACGCCTTGCATTAGTTTTTGTTTTTTCATAGATAAAGAAGGCCGTTTTGTTAGGTCTATTTTTAAAAAAGATCTTTGGAATTGAAATAAAGTAAAATCGAGTTAGTCTTTAATTATATTATTTATCAATTAGCTTTTATTCATGATCAAATTAGGTAAAGTACATGAGCTTCAGAGAAGATTTAATATTATTTGTGTTTAAAAAAATTATTGTCGGCAACCTAAAGTTGCCGACAATAGAGTATTTAAATAGCCGTTCTCAGACTGAATATTATCAGAATAACATTTAGTTATTAGTGAAATAGATGATAAGGGCAATAATTGCAGCAACAGCCAGTGATGTAAGGGTAATTTTAATCCAACTGTATGGTCGTTGACCTTGAACTTCACCGGTTCTGCCATTTACAAGGAACTGGTATAACTTTCCTTTAAACTTGTATGCACTTACAAAAACGGGCAACAGTAAATGTTTGAACGTGATATCGTCATACTGAGTGTTCATTGAGATAATTCGTTGTTCATCTCCACCAATATCTCGTCTTACCAAACTGCGTATTTCAGGTTCAGCAATTCCTTTTGCAATTTCAAATCCTTCCTCTAATTCGATTTGATATTTTTCCGTGATAAAACCACTCAGGTAACTCTTATCAAACGGAATTAAATTCTGTAAATCCCAGGGCTCAAGTTTGTAAATGTACTTTTGAGGAAGCGATTTTGTTGCTACCGTTAAGATATCATCAAAAAATCGCTTTACACTGCCGCTTGCCGGGTACCATCTGGTTTTTCGAACCTGACGTGTTTTTGTAACCGATTTACCATTTTCGGTAGTTGTATAGGTCTCGGTAACATAATAATACTCTCCACGCTGTCCAATGTATCGTGTAAAAGTATCGGTATCAAATGTCCAGTAAGGGATGTAAACTCCTTTAAAATGATCGAAGTTTAACGCAGCTTTTTTAAGGTCGTTGGGAGCAAACCACAATTTCTTGATCCATTTCTTAAATTCACCTTTTGCACCGTTCTTATCCAGTTTGAACGGAAGAAGTGATTTTGGCTGAATTATTTTTTCGTCCTTAGCCTGTTCAACAACCAAAGGGGTTGAACAATAGGGGCAAAGAGCCGAAGTAACATTGGGCTCAAGGGTGGATGATGCACCACAACTTTCGCATTTTACATAGCTCTCAACACTGGTTTCAATGGACTCTGATTGATTCGCCAGATAAGCATTAAAGTCAAGCTTCTTAATGTCTGCGTCAATTTGTGGAATTTCATTACTGGCACCACAGTATTCGCAACTCAAATGAACTGTACCAGGTTTGTATTTTAAATCGGCACCACAACTGGTACAGGCAAATGTGCCCACTTTTAGTTCCTGTTCTTGTATTTCTTCCATTATTGACCAGGTATTGGAGGTGGAACACTTCCGAAAATACTATTTAGCTCAGGTAGTTGACCTGCGGCTGTCCAGTTTGCCATTCCTTCGCGCCAAACCAATACATCTTTTGTAAGTTGGTTTTGCATCACCATCTGTTTTAATGTATTCATATCAAACGGGCCGGCTTGCTGACCATTAATAACTGCAAAGAAGGTGAGGGCAGGAGGTACCGGAGGAGGCGTTGACTGCGTTTGCTGCTGTTGTTGTCCACCGCCAAAGGTTTGCCCCATTTGGTTGGCCATCGCAAAGCCCATACCCATACCCATTCCGGCTCCGGCTGTTCCGCTTTCGTTTTCGGCTGCCTTTTCCATGGCTTTGGCTGCTTTCATCTGAGCCAGTTTATTTAAATCAATCGCATTTAATCGACTTAACTCAAATATCTCTTTCTTAATTTCTTCCGGCATTGATACATTCTCAACCAAAAACTTGGTGACTTCAATACCGTATTGTTCAAACTCAGGTCCAATTACTTTATGAACGTACTCCGATAATTCATTTAAATTACGGGCAAATGCTTCAACGGGTATTTCAGCTTCGGCAGCAGCATCGGTAAAGCGCGTCACAATCATACTTTTCAGTTGTTCTGCAATTTCTTCTGTTGTAAAATGTCCATCTGTTCCAACAATTTCTTTGATAAAAACAGGTGCATCTTTTACGCGAATCACATAGGTACCGAATGAACGAATTTCGAGCATACCAAAACGAGCATCACTGATCGTAATCGGATTTTTGGTACCCCATTTCTGAGCAGTAATATTTCGTGTATTTACAAAGTAAACTTCAGCTTTGAAAGGACTGTTAAATCCGTATTTCCAGCCTTTTAATGTGGAAAGTATTGGTAAGTTGGCCGTTGTTAGTTCATACATTCCGGGTTGAAACACATCGGCTAACTGGCCTTCGTTGATAAATACAGCAACTTGTCCTTCGCGGACAGTTAGTTTTGCACCGTTTTTAATTTCGTTCTGGTAGCGATCAAAACGATAAACCATTGTAGTGTTTGAATCATCGAGCCATTCAATAATGTCGATAAATTCGCCACGTATTTTGCTAAATAAACCCATTTTGTAATTTGTATTTAAGTTTAAGGTTATTCTTTTTGTAATTTGATTAAAGCATTCGTCAGCCTGTAACACAAATTAATATTGTGGTCAATGTAGTAAAAAATAAACATTTCTCTGGAGGCTAATTATAAAAAATGGAAAGTTTTGATTAGAAGTTTAAGTAGAATTGCTTTCTCTGATTCTGGGGTATAAAGGCTTTAATTGCTTCTGATAATTTTTACAATTCTATTATACATTATTTCCGACATGTTCCAGTTGTATCCATCAAAATTCACAGTGTTTGTAAATTGAATAACAACAGCATCTACATCTTCATAATACCTTGCAATGGTCTGATATCCGGGTATTAGTCCTGTGTGTTCAAATTTGTAAATTGAGGAATATATTTCCTGCTCTTCTTTGTTTTTAAAAACAGAACCATCATTGAGTGCCCGGATAAACTTAGCTAAATCTTCTGCCGTTGCCAGCATGGCATCGTTATCGTCAGTTTTTAGGTCGTATTCATAACCAACATAATAGCCGCTCATCACATCATCCATATTTACATCATGAATGGAACCGTAAGTGTTTTTAAGATTCAGAGGATCTAAAATATTTTCTTTTAGGTATTGAAATTTGTTCTTACCACTGACTTTTTCGATAAGCTGTGATAGTAGCAAGTAATTAGTGTTGCAATATTCATAATCTGTATCAGGTTCGAAATTGGCAGGTAAATCAAGTACAAGTTCTAAACGCTCGTTATCGTTTGTTTTGGGATGAGCCCAATAATTATATGTCGAAGTATAATTGGGTATTCCGCTGCGATGCTGAACCATCATACGAATGGTGATTTTGTCCGAATTTTCAATTCTATCCTTTAAGTCTGGAAAATAATGTGCAAGATTTTGGTCTAGTGCTAATTGACCGTCAGAAACTAATTTGGCTATAGCTAAAGCCGTATAAAGCTTATCAACACTGGCAATTTTAAATAATGAGTTCGGGTCGGCAGGAGTTTGGGTTTCTCTGTTTTTGTAGCCTGAAGTATAAAATTCGGAATGGTTACCTGTTTTATTCACACAAACAATAATCCCGTCAAATCCATAATCTGTTGCTTTATCAACTTGTTCCTGTATCGTTTGTGGCATTGGTGTTAGCCAGGCTATTACAATAGGCCACGGTACATAAAACAAAGAGATAGCAGTTCCCAGGAATAATAAAAATCTAATAATCCAAATTGAAGTCTTTTTTTTCATAGTAATTAAAAGGTTGTGTAAGATTAATATTAGTGATTTGGTTCACTAAGTCATAACACACTTACTTTGTTGTTGTTTTGCGTGGTAGATATGATTAAAAATAATTTAAACTACGCTTTATCTTCCAATATACAATTCGTTGACTCTATTTAAGTCTGTTAAATTGGTGATTTCATAGAAATAGTTCAACTGCCATTGTTGAGAAAGCTGTGCCTGTTTGCTTTTTGCAACATCCCATTTAGGATAAACCCGAAATGCTCTTTTACCTTCTCTCTTTTCTGTTGATATTATTCCCTTATCAATCAATACTGATTTTGGAAACACAAATTGCCCTAATTTTTTATTCATTCTGGTATTTACAATCAAATAGTCAAACTTATCATTGCAGTTAAAAGGTTGAATAGGACTATTATTAATTCTTTTCCAAAAGGTAACGAATTGTCCGTTTTTTTTGGTTGTGATTTTTGCGCTTCTACTTATGATATGCCGACCATTCAATTGAAACCGACAAGCATCATATTCCTTACTTTCTTTTTCTGTTATGAAATTTGTTATTGTTAGGGAATGTTTGTCGTAAATATCTGTTTTAATCTGGCTTAAGTTTTTATCCATTACTAATAATTAATGCATTGCAATATGGATAGCTATTATTGAAATAAGTAATAACCTAAAGCAAAACCTAAAACGGCAGCAAATATTCCAACAACAGTATTTCTTACTCTGTCATCTGAAACCCTATTATTCAAATTTTCTTCCTGATAGTATTCCGATTTAAATGGTTTTGATGATGGATCTTTATATTTTAGAAAATCAGCTTTACATCGATAACAGCTGCTCCATAAATCGGGCCTGGTCTCTTCTGTTATATTAATTAAATCAGCATTTATAGCACATCCTTCATTTTGTAATATCTCAATAGCGTGTGCTTCACTACAAGAAACTGAAATGCCTGATTCACCTAATATAATTTCTCCAATTTTTTCAATTGAATCGTTGTAGTTAATGAACTTTGTTATTTGAATCTCACAATTCTTATAATCAGATTTCGAGATTTGATACCCATTTCTTACAATTCGATGTGAACAACTTGATATTGAAATTAATAGTACAATAAAATATAAAATTCTTTTCATCGTATTAGTAGGTTTTTAAATGATATTTTTCTTTTACTGAATAAGGCAGCCAGAATAGTGAACAGATTAATGCAATACTTTAAGCTTGTTTATAACTTTGGTAATAAACTTTTCATTCCGTTAGATGAAATAATCCACAGAACTCTTAACGTAAAAGTATTTCCTTCGAGTTTGGTACCCGATGGATTATCGAAGTCAAGATGCTGATAACGAAATTGAAAGGATAAATAGTTTTTATAGTTATATCTGTATCGATAACCCATACCTACACTATAATTGGGAGACCAAAGAAACTTAGGGTCAATATCATTTTCATCATCTCTGGCAATAGCAGTAATTCTTTCACCACCAAGACCACCTGACAGATAATATTCTGAATTATTATAGGAGAGGAGGGTCCGCCCATATTCCAATCCAACATACATCCCGGTATATTCGTTTGTTGTAATTACTGAATTTTTGTAGAGTACATCGTATTCTTTTTTTGGTCCCCCAAACTTAAAATCCAGAAGCATATCAATAGAATTCTTGTTAAAAATTCCGCCAAATCCAAAACCAATTATTCCATTGTTACCTATTGTGTTAACGGATTGATTAGTAATAAAAAATCCGGAATAGATCGTAAAAGTAAATTCTGGAAGATGTTTAATACTATCGACGAATTGCTCATACTGATTTTTAAATCGATTACCCGCATATTTGTCTGTTGCTAAATCAGATAATTTAGTTTTATTGGAGTAGAGATCAGTTATAAACTTTTCTTCCAGGGTTAAGTTCGTTTGATTTAAGATATCATTAGATAAAGATTCTAAGAAACTGTTATATAATCCATTTGTATAATCGCTTGGATAATATCTCGAATACATTCCGGAATAGAATATATTATTTACTTTTCGTTTTCTGTAAGCCACCAGTTTCGTAAACAAATCATCATTGATATCCTTTTCATTGAAGGTTCGGTTCTTGATATTAACCAGTGTTTTAGTCTGATACAATAAATCACTGATTCCACATCTGTTTTCCCAATATTCTAAAACATAATTCAGACTGTCATTTAATCCTCGTTGATAATAATCGGGAATTAAGAAGGAGCAATTATATTCAATGTCAGGACAGCTAATATACCTTCGTGTCATTAAATGATCCAGATCCTGTGCATTGGCTGTCTGTAATAAAACAATTATGGAAAAAAAGGTAATGATCTTCTTCATACAAAAGATGTCTATCTTTTAGGATGTTTGGGTGTTTAAATCACTCATAAATAACAATTTTGATATTGCTTCAAAACAGAGTATATCCAAAAATTACTGATATTGTTTTATATTCACTACTAAAGTTCATATAATTTTGGAAAAGGTCTCTGTTTGTAAAATATCTCAGTTCAGCGCTATATCTATTTTGAAATTTATATCCTAAACCCAAAGCATAGTTCATTCCTGTTTTAATCTCTAAATCACCAGCGTTTTCAAATAAGAACTTTGAATTTCCAGAAAAATCCAAAACAAATGATCCATTAATAAAAACTTTAGAATTATCGTTCAAAAAGAAATAATGTCTTAGTCCAACAGGTAATTCAACCGATTTATAGTCGGCAGTGGTAACATAATCGCCTGTTGCATGGTCTTTCTCAGATTTAAAATATTGATAGGTTGGTTCAATTATAATTGCCCATTTATTTCTATTGAATGGCAATACAAATTCACCTTCTATTCCGAGTCTAAATGTTGTTTCATTGCCAAAATCAGTATTTCTGTAACTGGATGCAGCGTTAATAAAGGAGAGAGAAGTGGTATTTAAACCGGGTCTTAATGAAAGGTTGAAAGAGTTTTTGTTTTGTTTTCTTTCATAGGTGATGTATTCAGAATTATTGCACTCGTTATAAGCCTTGAATATTTCTACCAATTCTTTCCTGCGGCATCGGGTGTTGTTTATTTGATTTTGCGTTAGGCATTGTGATTGCAAATGAATCCAAAGTTGTTGCTTAAAGCTCTCGTTAACAGCAACTTTATTTACACCTGTTTTGTATTCTTTATAAATTAATTGTTCAATTTCTGTAGTGTCGGTATTATAAAAGTAACTTGTTCCGATTCCATCTTTATACAAATATAAATTGGCTTTACCTTCAACTAAAACCTTTAAAAAAAGCGTCTCTTCTTTAAAGATTGGATTCCTTTGATCACTTAACTCCCCACTCTTATATTTTGACCTGTCAATATTTACAGTACTTCTAATATACTTTGCGTTATTATTGATTGTGAATTCTTTTACAGAGTTAATGGTGAGTTTTTTTTGTTCTCCCAATTCTGTTAATGTATAAGTAAACAAGGTTGGATTAAGGTCCCAATCATTGTTTTTGATAAAACATTCGACCTTTTGGTCGTTATTATCAATAAAATATCCTTTTTCAAAAGAAATTTGGGAATAACAGTTCAGGCTAAAAACTGTGATTAAAAGTAAGGTGATTTGGCTTTTCATTGTTTAAAAATTGAATTTTTTAGTGCTGTGATGGTTAAATATAGTTAGTTATATTAAATTTTAAGTGTTTGTTAATTAGTATTTATTGATTTTATTCAATGTTTTTTGCACATCTGAAACCAACAGCATAATCGCACCAATTACTGATTAATCCTTTTCTGTAAAATACTTTTTTGCACATTGCTCCTGAATGCCAACTTCCTCCTCTGATGACTCTGTTTGATCCTTGCTGTGGTCCTTGCGGATTTTTATATTCACTCTCATTATAATAAGTCTCAGAAAACCTGTCAGCAGTCCATTCCCAAACATTACCCGACATATCATACAATCCGTAACCGTTAGGTTGATAACTACCAACCGGTTCAATCAGGTTTTGCCATTCTGTAGTTTCCTGTTTAGCTCTTTCCTGATCTGATTGATCTCCATTGGGGAAGTCTTTCCCTATTAATCCACCTCTTGCCGCAATCTCCCATTCTGCTTCTGTTGGAAGTCTTTTACCTACCCATTCGGCATATTTTTTTGCATCTCCGTAATTGATCCCTACAACAGGATAGTCAGGAAAGTCTTCTCCGCTTTTAAATATTTTTGTATTCCAGAATTCCGGCAATTGGTAACCGGTCTCTTTGCAAAAGATTAGATATTCTCTGTTGGTAACCTCGTATTTATCAATTAAAAAGGAATCGATCTTTACTTTATGCTCCGGACTAAAACCTAATCCATTTTGCATATTATTACCAATTAAATATTCACCTCCCGGAATTAATGCCATTGTTGAATCCTTCTGAGCAATCGAAAGAGATGTGGTAAATGCAAACCATAGCAGTATAGAATTAAACTTTTTCATATCCTGGGATTATTGGGTTTTTCTTTTTTACGTTTTAGATTGCTTTTATTGGATGAGCAAAGCACACCTTGCATTATACCAGCGTCTTAATACACGAAGTTTTTGATATGAATTATTCCAAGAAATTGTTCGAATCAACCATTATGTCTTTAAAAAAATAATCCCATGTAACTTTCTTCGTTAAGGCATTGCAAATTACATAGCAATTATAAGGATTTGATTTATAGCTAAATTTAATTTTGTAAACTCTATCTCCAATTCCAATCCGATCATTGAAATCAAGTTGTGTTAGGATTCTATGATTTAACAATTCTTCAAGTAAATAAGATCTCTTTTCTGGAATAGTTAAATCCTCAATACTTTTTACTTGATCAAGATAGATTTCCTTGAAGTTTATTGAAATTGAATCAGGTAATGCAACCCTTCGCTGGCTCTTAAATTCGCTCTCACTTTTCTTATACAATTTACCTTTATTATCGTTTTTATATTCTGAAACAGACTCATTAGTTTCAGCGTAATAGAATTTAAGATCAAGGGAATCAATATTAATATAGCGTGTCAAAATATCTATCCCCTCTGACTTAAAATCTTCCGAAAATAACTCATTGGGTATTGGGGAAGGTTGATCTTGACTAAATAATTCTTTATAAATATAATGAGGTTCAATGTATGTATTACGATAATGCGCTCCCCAACTATTGCCACCGGATTTTATTGACATTTTATTTCTAAGTGGATGAATACTTGAAAAATAGTTGCGATAATGATTAAAAATAATGGAGTCTGAAATAGTTTCAACAAATGAAAAGTCTTCCAATATATAATCATCTGCATTAGTTATATTTTTAATAATCCAATTATTAGATAAATTCTTAAAATTGGTTTCATATTCAATAATTGAATCTCCAAATTCATAAATAGGCACGGTCTTTTGACCTAAACAAAATGACTCTTGAATTAGTAGTATGTATACAATGATAATATATATAATCTTCTTCATTTTAAGATCTCTCTAGTGTTTGCTTTAACGGCCAGTGGAATGAAACGGCATGGGCGACGCTTGCTATATGTATCATGGTTTAGTTTTGCTATTAAAGTACAATTTTATCAGCATATCACTGAATCCTGCGATGGTTTATAACACATGTTAGCAAACGTTTTTATTTAATATTTTTTCCAGAAATCAGTTGTCTATTTACTTTTTGGTTGTTCATTATTGAATTCTTGAAGTCTTCAAAATTTTCATAATTATTCGGTGAATCTTTAAGTTGTTCATAAAGGAACGATTTGTCTGTTTGGGGATAAATTATGATAGTTTCACCAAACCTTAAATCAAAAAGTTTCATATTAAGTAGCAAAGTAGAATACCCATCAGGGCTTGCGAAAAATACCCAGTCAAATTCATTGTTTATTACTTCAAATGTTCCTTGTGCAGTCAAATAAGGATAATTTCGAGAGTCAACTAATGTTGTCTCTTCTGAATCCTTATCATTTGTTAAAATCAGTAAGGTTAGTTTATCTATTATTTTTTCGCTTTCAGGGGTTTCATATTCGCCAATTCTAACACCTTTAAAAACTGTAGAACCTATTTCAATCGAGAAAGGAATACTGGATACGGCATAGTTATATTCAGCTACTGGAAAAGGCGATTTGTTTAAAGGATAACTCTGAAAAATTTCGGAATACTTATTATATGTTTCAATGTCTTGATTAAATAGCTTTATGTCCCATTTAGTAGTATCAAGGTGTTGAACAGCTCTATCGTTTAATTTTTCAATATCCCATTTCTTTTCATCAGCTGTTTGAGAAACTGAATTAGATTTTTCTCTCTCTTGACAAGAATGAAAGAGAATTCCCAAAATTATTATTAGTAACTTTTTTGTCATTTTCAAATGTTTGCTAACGGCCTGCCGCATGGGGCGTAAGGGAAATTTAACCTTACTTACTTCTCAAATTGCGCGGAGCCGAAGCGTTGGATTGGGTTTTATCTTTTCATTTTATTTTAAAGTCAAATCAACGATTTGGCGTTGTTCGCCGAAGTCGCTAACCTTCCAAACTGCTCTGAATCCCTTATGCACTATTGCGGTTTGTTAGGTATTGTTTTTATTTCATTTTTATTCTCAAAATATCTCCTAGAATAAGGTAAGTTTGAATTATGCATTGATTAGCTTCCAGTTCATCCACATCTGCATGAATTCCCTTATTTGATAACTCATATATATAGTCAACTCTTTTGCCAAGACTAGAAAGTTGATTTTGAATCAAAGATGTTGATGTACTTTTTTCGAAATTTTCATGAATAAATTGCCAAATCCTAGCAATATATTTCTCTTCACTAAAAAGCCTTTCTTTCCCATCAGAACATTTTACTGGAATTTTTGACGGAGGATAAATGCTATCTGCGAAACTCTTTAATACACGTCTGCATGTCACAAGGCTTTGTGCGTACTCTTCCTTATTCTCAGATTCAATTTTAATTGATAAGAATTTTTCCAGTACATCTGGTGCAATCTCAGCTAATTTAATATCTACGAGTTCCTTAGTCCTTGCAAATATATCAGAATATGTTTTGCCCATTTGTAGTTCATATTCTGTGTCATTAAGGAAATTGGATGCTCTTAGTTTTATACGTCCTAGAATATTTCTATAATCCTTGATTGATGATTCTAATACTTGACGAGCTTCAAAATTTTCGATTTCTATTTCATATGCTCTTTTTGAATCAAGATTACTAGGTACGATAAGGTTTCTTGTTGAGTTCTCAGCAAATTCTAAGTTATTTTCTATTTCTATTACTGATTGTGAATAAATTTTATCAGACTCTATTATTGCTACATTTAAATTAATAGATTCAGCCCTTCTTTCATTAATCCATTCATCCAAGTATTCTTTCCAAAGTATCTGATACTTTTCAACTGAAAACTTATGCCTTATTGTCTCAGGAAATTTCTTTTTACAATTACCGCCATTTGTAGTACAGAACTCCCAGTGAAGCCACCACTGATTCTCAAAATCATTACGCAACATTGCCACTCTTAAGCAATCATTCAGTATAATACTAAGTTTTTCTGAACTTAACTTTTGCTGTGCTGAATTGACAATTTCTAATATTTTATCCTTTTGTCTCATCAATTAATACTCGTGTGGGTTTCAAAATAATGCCTAACTCTCCAATAAACGGAGTATTACTGTTATTTCTTCTTTATAATGTATTTTATTTGTTAGGCATTTATATACACTTATATACACTTATAAGTGTTTTAAATATATATAACATAAAAATCATTTCCAAAAGAAGGGCCTGTGTAACTATTCACTTTTTCGAAAAAGTTAGTAACACATTTATTGTTTTATATAATTGCTTCGGTTGGTGTAAATAGATTCGGCACAAAAAAACCGACCGGAAAAGCGGTCGGTTTAAAAAATCGTATTTAAAACTTATTTCTTCATTAATTTACCACATTTGGTAGTACCATTGTTAGTTACAAGGTTGTAAATATAGATGCCGGGTGTAAGGTCTTCGACATTTACTTTCAAACCTTGTTTAACCTGAATTTCTTTTACCTTATTACCGGTAATATCGTATAGTTCCAAACGTGCAGAATTAGCACCACCTGTGCTTATGGTTAGTTCATTAACAACCGGGTTGGGGTATAATTCTATTTTAGTTTCTACTTTCTCTGTTGTTCCAGTAGGAGTACCGCTGAAGTAATTAAATGTAATTACTGCAATTTCGTACCAATCGTTGTCGATAAAGTAGTAATCGGTAGCAGTATTTAGTTTATGAGTAAAAAATAAGCTTGCGTCACGTTCATAGGCAAAAGGAAGTGTCAGATCATCATAAACGGCTGTATTATCATGGGTAAAAATTTCTTTATAATCTTCCAACCAGCCTAAGTCAGCATCCCATTCAAAATCAATATATTCTGAAATATTACCATATTCGTCACGTACGAATTCTTCCTTGTAACTGTTCACCCAGGTATCTCCACTGTAATCCAACGAAGTGGCAACAGTCATCAAATCATTTTCGTCATAAATGTATTCCACTTTATAGGTGGGATGCCATTCTTCACTATAATAACTCGATTCAAGAGTATTGTTTAAAGTACCACTCTCATTGTAATTATATTCAATTTTGTCGCTAAGGGTATAAACACCTGCACTATACGAATAAGCGTTTACATAATCAATCTCTGCTGCGGCAGTATAAAAATATTCGTTTTTATATCTTAAAATCCAAACATCATTTGTAGGAGTATAGTACAGTTCCGTTTCAATCTTATTTTCTGTGTCGTATGTATATTCAGTTCTGCTGTACTTATACCATTGAGCATCAAATTCATATTCTTCATAGGCAGCAATCCGGTTGTTCGTATCGTATTCATACTCTTCCTTCCAGCTGGTTTCCCAGTTGCCTGTTTCATCGGCATAATACGAAACATATGAAGTTGATCTGTTAGATTCATCATACAGATAGTCCAGTTTTGCAACGTCAGTACCCTCAGAATTCACAATAGCATTATCAAGACGGTACGATGCCTTGATTGATTTTAATTCAGGAGAAAGTCCACCTTTGTGATAACTTACCATTGATTTTTTACAGTTTTTAGAAGGTAATAATCTGGAATTAAGGGAACTGCTTTGGGCAAAAGTTACGATAGAAAGCAGCAAAACGGCTGATAGTGTAAATGATCTTTTCATTTATAAATTATTAGGTTAAGAATTAAAAGACCCTTTCGGGCTTAGGTTATTTAAATTATGATATTGCTTTACGTATTTAGATTCTAAAAGGATACATAGAATGTTAAGTAGGTTTTATTTAGGTTTAGTTATGTGTTAATTGACTGATAGGGTATAGAAACATTCTGCACAGCAAAATTTCTGACCACTAATATATCAATTATATTTAATGTGTTGGATATTTGTCTAATGATGAAACTATTTCGTTTGTTGATTTATATTTCGTTGTGTTATGTTTAAATATTTGAAAATTGGATGATTGTGTAATTGTGTAACTTTATTTTAACTATGATAATTCAATTTTCTTCTGTCAATCTTCTTTTATTACAATTTACATACCATAAAAACTCACATATTTAAACTTATTAGAGTATTCCTAATAATAAATGAAAGAATTCAGAATAATAGAGTTTTAAATAAAATGCCCACAAATTCAACCTTAAACTTGTGGGCATAAATATTTTGTTATTCTTATTAATTCACTCGCCAATTTTCATCCCAGCCAAAAGTATTGATGGCTTTCTCACAAGAAATTGATTCATGGGCTTCGGTAACATTATAAATGCCGGTTACGCCTTTTGTAACTGCTATTTCTGTCGCTTTCGCAGCTGCTTCAACGTGAACTGAGGCAGGAACAATTGGTTCATTAAAGCCCGTACGAGGACCATAGAGAAGACCATAACGCAGAACAATACCTTCAATTCCGGATTCTATTACCTGTTTTTCTAAATTGCGAACACCCTCCGCAGTCTCACCATATACAGGGTGACTCAGTGGCAATAATGCATCCTCTTCGGTGTGCGGTATTGGAGCATCATCGTAAATGAATGAAATACTTTGTGCAATAATTCGCTTACATCCAGCATTAACAGCTGCATCTACAAGATTTTTTGTTCCTTCCGTTCTCAAACGAGCATTTCTTTCCAGAGCCGCTGTCATTTCATCAGCGTTTAGTGCATATGGAAGGTCAGTAAGCTGATGAATTACAACATCAGGTTTAATAATCGCTAGTTTATCTTTTAAGAGTTCTGCATCATATACATCCAACACTACTGGCTCAACACACATTTCTTGAAGCATAGCAATTTTCTCTTTTGAGCGAGTCATACCGTATACCTTCCAGCCATTAGCGACTAATAATTTTGAAAGAACTTGTCCGATGGCACCTGTTGATCCTGCTAAGAATATAGTTTTTGACATAATTTTACCTTTAAGATTCTTGAATCTCTGAAATTAATTTGTTTTTACTTTTTTGATTTTTATGTAACTGACTGATGAGTTATTTTGCCTGCCAGTAACATCTTTTAGGAGATGCGATAGCCTCCTCTTTTTTTAATGAAGCCATTGCTTTATCGACCTCTTTTCGGTCAAGACCAGTTATCTCGACAATCTTTCCGGCATTTAAGGGTGCCCCAAATTTTTTCATAGCAGCTAATACTATTTCTTTTGCTTCCATTTTTTAAAATTTTATCGTTTTAATCTTATGGATACAAAACTAGGGGAGTTGAAATTCAAAAAAATTAAGCTGGTTTAAGAAAGTAAACTGCTATTTCTTTTTACGTAATTCGCTTACATATTCAGGGGTGAGTCCCAGGTATGAAGCAATCATATATTGCGGAACACGTTGGACAAACTGCGGAAACGAAGTGCTAAAATGAAGGTAAAACTCTTCTTTCGACATCTCATATAAATACTTATTTCTTTGCTGAGAGGCCGCAAGGTTTTTCTGCATGATGATTCTAAAATAACGTTCTAATTGTGGTAGTTCTTTAAGTAAGTTGTCAAATTGCTGAATGTCTATTGATATAATTTTTGAGGCTTCAATAGCTTGAATATTATACTCAGATGGCTGATTTTCCATAAAGCTATTATAATCGGCCAACCACCAACCTTCTATGGCAAATTGTGTTATCTGTTCACTAGCTTTTGAGTTTATATAATACATTCGTAAACAACCTTTTTCAACAAAAAATAATGACCTGCATACTTGTCCATTTAAAAGTAAATGTTCCTTCTTTTTGATGGTTCGAGACTTAATGTATTTTTCTAATAATTGTTCCTCACTTTCATTAAGCTCAATATAATTTTTTATATGGCTCGAGAGGCTAATCTGCATAATCGTCTTATTTAATTGAATGGAAAGTGAATATACCTTATAAAGTTCTCAGAGGATAATTAATAGTTCACTAAAACATAGTAATAAATAGAATCTAGTGATTCTTTAATTCCGGCCAGCCATCTTTCCAACTTAATTCATCAATCAGAAGTTTTGATCGGCCATTTTCATTCCTGTCGTAGCCATGGTATACGATAATATCTTTTCCATCTATGAATGCAACGCCGTTATGTCCCACACCGGCCCAACGGTCGTCACCCTGCAATAATAGCGTACCACCTCCCTGATCAAGTCGTTTCCCATCTTTGTCAAGGTATGGACCGTCAACCGTTTTAGCCCTTCCAATAATGATTTTATAGGTACTATTTAAGCCACGGCAGCAAAAATCAATGGAGGCAAACAGGTAGTAATAGTCTCCTTTTTTATAAATGAATGGTGCTTCAATACTGTTTTCCCGGCGATCATCTTTACTGGTCCTTCGTGAGGCTATCGTATGTGTGTTATCAGAAGATTTAGCTGTTGTTAATCCATCATCACTAAGTTGTATTAGTTGCAAACCTCCCCAGAACGATCCAAAGGCAAGCCAGGGCGTTCCTTGCTCATCAACAATTAAGTTTCCGTCGATTGCATTCCAATTGGTTTTACCCGGAAAAGACTGAATGACTTTACCATGATCAACCCATTCGAAATCAGGGTCGTATGGATGCAAGGTCTTATTGGTGGCAACACCAATACATGAGGTGTTTTTACCAAAGGCCGAAACCGAATAGTAAAGGTAGTACTGACCATTGAAATAGCTGATATCAGGAGCCCAGGTATGGCCCTTGTATTCGGGTATCGTCTCTGTAGCCCACTGTGGTGGTTGATTAAATACAGGTGCTTCGATGGTCCAGTTTACCATGTCATTTGAAGATAAAACACTGATACCAAATCCGGTTGAGAAAACGTAATAAACCGAATCCTGTTTTATAATAACCGGGTCGTGTGATCGGATTGAATCCAGAGGAAAACTTTTTCCAATTAAATCTTTAAAACGATTTCTTTGTGCCTGGCTTGAAAAAGTACATAGTAAAGAAAAAATAATAATGAGAGAGAGATGGGATTTTTTCATAACTGGTTATATTTAAGGATAATCAAAGATAGTAAAACAATTAAGTGATGTCACTCATTATTAGTATCCTTTGAATTCCTTGATTGTTGTCATATGCTTCTTTGCAAAACACGGATTAAAAAAGAATTAACCAATAATTATCCTCTAATAACAAATATTTAAAGCCTGTTTTTATATGATGATTTGAATGCAATTATCTATAATGCTCCTTCATAATAGTTGGAAACTTTTTAGAATAGTATTGTGTAATTAATCGTGGAACAAAGAATATTAGAATTGGTAAAAAATATGCCCAACCAGTAATAAATGAGACTAGTAATGTAATTATAAATAATACAGGAACGATCAATGCTCTGGTAATGTTATAGTTTACAATTACTTTGCCTGGATTACTACTTATTTTGTATTGTGGGTTTCCAATGATTTTCCATAGTTTATAGCAGAAGAATCCTGATAAGCAAATTGTTAGGGTGTAAAATGTGAATGGTACTTTTAGCGATCCGGTAAAATATTCAGTAAAAAATGAAGTGCTAAATGGCATGAGAACAATGGGTAGTAAGAACAAAAGATTATTCCACAATAGTTTTGTATTTATTGCTGTTACAAATTTAAATAATCTATGATGCGTGAGCCAATACATGCCAATAACAAAAAAACTAACAGCGAAACCAATGAATTTAGGTAATAGATGTTTTAATTCATTCCACAATAGGGCATCGTTAATAGAATGAGCATTTAATGTGGGCATTTTAATGTCAATAACAAGTAATGTAATAGCAAATGCAAAAACTCCATCACTAAAAGATGCAACTCTTGATACCTGGAATTCTTCTTTATCACTGCTATTTCTAATATATTTTTTCATAGGTTAAAATCTTTTATTTCCAGTTAGACAATTGCTTATCTATGAAATGATTCGGGTTTAATAGTTTGTTAGAATTATCAAATTTTAGTCGATAAAACTTTTAATCATGAATTCTTTTTTAGTACTATTTTTATTTTACATCTATCTGAATATAAATCCTTCTCTTAAAGGATCATTCGGATCAAACCAGAATTCGTTTTTACCTGTCAGGTGTGCCGTCCCGCTTACTTCGGGCACAACAGCCTCATAAGGTCCGTAAGAAGTGATCTCAGCAATTTTTACTTCCATAGTAGTGCCTAGTATACTTTCGATGGTAATGGATTGTCCGGGTTGCAGATCACCTTTGGCATAATGTAAAGCTGCTCGAGCACTGACGCCTGATCCGGTTGCCGAACGGTCTACTTCGCCTTCGGCAAACACGCATACGTTGCGGCTGTGATGATTAGTGTTAAAAGCCTTACCAGTAAAAATAGTGCCATAAAGGAAGCTCAGATCTCTTTCAAAAGGATGGGTGATAGGGAACTGCGCCATCACGGCCTTTTTAATTTTGCGGCCCCAGTCAATGAGTTGATTGTAATTGTTGGCATCTAATCTTAGTTGAAGGGAATCTGCATCCACAAACGCGTAAAAAGCCCCGCCAAATGCTACATCAAACTTTATTTCGCCAATTCCATCCACTTGTATTGTTTCATCGCTATACAGAACAAATGACGGAACATTTAGAAAGCTGACCTTGTCAACTACATTGTTTTTTCTGTAGGCTTTTGCTCTGATGAGCCCGGGAGGTGCATCTATAATTAGTTCAGGAGTGTCTCCTTTTTTATGGATCATTCCTGTATCAAATACTAATTTGGTAAGTGCAATGATGGCATGGCCGCACATTGTGCTGTAGCCTTCGTTATGCAGAAAAAATGTGCCGAAATCGGCCTTGTCAGTCACCGGTTCAGTAATTATAGCACCATACATATCGGCATGTCCACGTGGTTCAAACATGGTACCTGTCCTGATGACATCCAGGTGGGTTTTAAAATACCTTCTTTTCTCTAGAATGGTACTGCCTTTAATATCGGGCAATCCATCGTACAATACCCTCAGGGGTTCACCACCCGTGTGCAAATCAACAGTTTTAATTTGTTGCCAGTTTACAGGTGGTTGCCAACTCCAGTCTTTCAGGATAATCATAATGCAGGTATTTTATTTGAATAACAGAAATGATCAGGAACAGAAGCCAAACACTGCTTTGAGAATAATATCAGATACTTACTCCAAATAAATATCCTACAAAGGCCGATAAACCCATTGCAATGGTACCCCAGATAACAATTCTTATAATTCCTTTTTTCAGGCTTGAACCTCCTGTTTTAGCTGAAACTGTGCCCAATAAAACCAAGGATACAATGGTAAAAGCATACAGGAAATACTCCATATGTATTACCGGAGCTAGTATGGCAACAAGCAGGGGTAAGATACCACCAGCTGTAAAAGCTGCACCTGATGCCAAGGCAGCCTGAATAGGGTTAGCCTGAGTAATTTCATTAATTCCCAGTTCGTCCCTGACATGTGCACCCAGTGCATCGTATTCGGTTAATTCCTGTGCAACCTGTTTTGCTGTCTCAGGTTTTAAACCTCTTCGTTCATAAATCTGGGCAAGTATTTCTAATTCGTTTTCAGGATAATCCTTCAATTCCTGTGCTTCTCTTTTAATGTCGGCCTGCTCAATATCGGTTTGTGAACTCACCGAAACATATTCGCCGGCAGCCATGGATAAGGCACCAGCCACCAGTCCGGCAATGGTAGCCATTAAAATGGTTTCACGCGAATTACTTGCGGTAGCAATACCTATCGATAAACTCGAAACGGATATAATACCGTCGTTGGCTCCCAATACAACTGCCCTCAACCAATTACTTCTGCCGATGTAATGATTGTCTAAATAATTGTCAATTGTAATCATTTTTGAATTGAATCTTTTTTATAGGGCAACATCAAAGCCCAGTTTTTTCTCCATTGCTTTTTGATAAACCAGCTTGGCAGCAAACAGGTCGAAGATGCCGTTGCCAACACTTTTAAAGAGCCTGGTTTCTCTAAATCCTAATTCGTTGGGTTGTTGTATAAGAGTTGAAAGATGTTTGATCTGAGTGGGTTTGATCCATTCGTTTTCGATCGGGTGAATGAGGTCACCACTTTCAAGTTTGGCCAGTTCGGAATCGATCCAAACAGTGTCGATCAGACGGTAAACTGATTCGGGTACCTCACGCATATCAGGTTTATAAGATCCAATGCTGATAAAGGTTTTACCCAGCAGCAGGTCTTCAAGATTGGGGATAACCGGCAATTTTGATGTAGTTGCTGTACAAACGATCTCAGAATTGGTTATTACCTGCTGTTCATCTTCGCAGGGAGCTACTTCTATATGTGGAGCATGTTTGTGCATAAACTGCATAAATTCAACCACCTTTTGATGTGATGGATCATAGAAATAGATTCGTTCCAGATCACGCTCATGAGTTGCCAGCCAGGCTAGGTGTTGTCCCTGTACTCCGGCACCTATAATACCCAGGTATTGTGACATAGGGTCTGACAGGTGACGAATACCAACACAGGCCACCGCAGCGGTACGCATGGCTGTTATCTTAGCACCATTGAATACCGCAAGAGCTTCGCCGGTAGCACCATCATTCAGAATCAATGTTCCCTGAATGGCAGGTTGCTTAACATTGGATGGAAAAACAGATACCAGTTTGGTTGAAAATAAATCAGGGCCAACTGAAGGCATGATTAATAAGGTGTTGGCATCCATTGATACATGCATGCGGTCCGGAGTTTTGTAATCTGCGTCTTTTAAGGCTTGCAATGCAACTTCCATAGCATCGATCCAAAGGTGAGGTTCGGCTGCAGATTCAATTATTTCCCCTGATAGTATTTTCATATTGAACTGGTTAAAATGCTTTCAATCGTTCGTTTTCCACATCTTCGATGGATTTTGGAAGAGGTTTCCCCAATAAACGTGCTCCTGATTCGGTAATCAAAAAGTCCTCTTCATTACGACATCCACCAAAATTTTTATACTGCTCTAATTTAGTGAAGTTAAGATATTTTTGAAAACGTTTTTCATTTTTCCATAAATCGATGAGCTGGGGAATGAAATAAATGCCTGGTTCTATGGTTAATACAAATCCTGGTTCTAGTTTTCGACCTAATCGTAATGACTTAAGTCCGAATTGTGTACTCTTGGCTTCGTTGTGATAGCCTACGTATTGTTCACCAAGATCTTCCATATCGTGTACATCCAGTCCCATCATATGTCCCAGACCACAAGGGAAGAACATGGCATGGGCACCTTCTGCTATTCCTTCGTCAATGTCGCCTTTAACAAAACCAAGATCTTTCATTCCCCTCATAATCTCGCGGGCTGATTCAAAATAAATGTCTTTGAAGGCAACACCCGGCTGCAGTAATTCAATGGCTCTGTTATGCGCATTGAGGGCTACCTGGTAGATTTCTTTTTGCTGATTACTAAAGGTTTTGTTTATCGGGAAGGTGCTTGACATGTCACCGGCATAGCCCATAGCGGTTTCAGCACCGGCATCGAGCAGAAACATACCGCCTTCGTGCAGGGTGTTTCCATGATAATGGTTATGCAGGGTTTGACCGTTAATGGTACCTATAACCGGAAATGCAATATGACCACCGGCTGCCAGTGCAATGCGTTCCACCTCGGCTGCAATTTCTGCTTCTCTTATGCCGGGGCGAGCCATTCGCATCGCTGCCAGATGCATATCAACTGTGGTATTGACAGCTTTTTCAATTTCTACAATTTCCTCATCTGTTTTGTAATTACGTTGTTTGATTACAGCATGTATCAATTCAAGTGAGGCTTGTTCTTTTAACTGATCGGGTCTTATACCGAGCCATTGAAATAGTTTAATTTTGCTTTCGGCACGATAAAGAGGTAGAAAATGAATTTGTCTACCCTTGCTCTGAGCTTCCTGCAAATCAAGGCTCAGCTGATTAAGAGTTGCGCTTTTGCTGACACCACATTGTTGGGCTCTGCTGGCAATGGTTGGTTGATTACCCATCCAAACAATGTCGTCAATGGTATAATCGTTGCCATACACGGTTGTCTCGTTACTCTCGGTGTCAATAATAGCAACTAAATCAGGGTGATCTAATCCGAAGAAATACAGGAAACTGCTATCCTGACGAAAATGATATGTATTATCAGCATAGTTCATCGGGCTTTCGGAATTACCAATAAAGAGAATAATTCCTTTGTCAACATCCTTAGCCAATTGCTGGCGGCGGTTTATATAGGTTTCTTTTTTAAACATGGTTTTGTTTTTTAGTTATCCCGATCGCTATCGGTAGTAATTAGTTAAAGGTTAGTAGATCGTTGTTTGTTGTGATGATTACTTTATCTTATAGTTTTTGGGTGGTTCAACACCCATCAGATATCTCACAAAGTAATCCCATCGTTTACGAATAACATATTTATCGTAGTAGGTGGTACTATGATCTTTTCCCGGAACAATCAATAAATCAAAATCCTTGTTGGCTTTGATTAATTCAGCAGCGAAACGCATGGATGCTGTTGTATTAACATTTTGATCCATATCGCCATGAATAAGGAGCAAATGTCCTTCTAATTTATCAGCGTTGTAATAGTTCGATTGTTCATCATAATGTGGTCCTTCCGGGTAGCCCATATATACCTCTGGCCACCAGGCTTTCGCCGATCTGTGATCGTGATTACCGGCAGCAGCCACACCTACTTTGTAAAAATCGGGATAGGCAAGTAATGCTCTGGCTGCATCATATCCACCGGCAGAGTGCCCGAAAATACCAACCCGGGTGGTATCCAGCCACGAGTATCGTTTAGCAAGTGATTTAATTACCGCCATTTTATCCGGTCCACCTATATCTCCCAGGTTCTTATAGGAAACGTCATGAAAAGCTTTGCTACGGTATGCCGAACCCATTCCGTCGATGTTGATAAGAACAAATCCCAGTTGAGCAAGCGGGGTATCGTCGTTAAGCAATCCTCTTCTGAATGACTTGGGAGCCCTTATGGTTTGTGGACCACTATAGGTTCCTTCAATAATGGGATAACTTTTTGATGGATCGAAATGGGCAGGTTTATAAATCACACCATAAATATCAGTCTTACCATCCCTTCCTTTGGCTTTGAATGGTTCAGGTGCCTGCCAACCCATTTTTAGTATTTCAGAAATGTCGCCCTGCTCAATTGTTTTTAGAACTTTTCCATCTTTTAAGCTTCGAAGAACAGCAATATTAGGCTCTTGTACGGTTGAATAATTATCAACAAATAACTGGTTGTCGGCTGAGATAGAAATGCTATGTTCGGCTTTCTCAGGTGTCAGTAGTTTTAAGGATTGCCCATTGAATTTAGCACTGTATAACAATTTCAGATATGGATCTGTGTTTTCTTCTTTGCCACCCGCAGTAAACCAGATCGTTTTTGATTTTGTATCGATATGCTCTATACTTCGAACAACAAAATCACCTTTGGTAATCTGGTTTAATAATTTTCCAGACTCTAAGTCGTAACGATAAAGATGATTCCAACCGTCTTTTTCTGATAAAAGGATAAGGCTGCCATCATCCAGGATACGATAGTCAAAGATGTTCGGATCAACATAAGTTGCTGCAGTTTCTTTATAAACAGTTTTAATGCTGTTGTCAGTAGTATTTACTTCGGAAATATCCATCATTTGGTATCCACGATAGTATCTCAGAAGGTAAGCTTTGGTGCCTTTATTGTTCCATCGAAAATTTAAACTCAGAAAGGTGGCCATGGGTTCAAAATCCAGTTTCTGAATATTCGATTGTTCTGCATTATAAATGTAATATTCAACTGTAGCGGTTAACGAATCGCCGGCCAGTGGTCGCTCATAGCTGTATACTTCAGCGCGGTTACCTTTATCAGGCAGTGTTTTATATAAGTATAAGTTTCGTGCATTGGTTCTGTTGTAACGGGCAATAATAGCATACTGGCTATTGGGGCTCCAGTTGATATCCAAATCCAATAAATGGTCTTCTTTGGATTCAATGTTTTTAAGCGACATCCACGAAGGAGTCACGCCATAACCATATTGTTGGGTACCATCGCTTGTTAGTTGGATGGAATCGTTCGTATCTTTTTTAATCCAAATATTATAATCAATAAATGCAAGAGTGTGCTTCTTATCCGGCGATTGACTGTAATTAGAAGGTTGTTTCTCTTTTTTTTCTGCTTCTTGTATGGAATAGGTTGCATTGTCAAAAGTGTAATCTTTATCCTTGTATGAAAAATTAATCAGCCCATTTTTATTAGTAATACCTTTTATCCAAACAGGTAATTTATAGGGATAGATCTCCTTTTCCGATAATTTAGAAAGCTGTTTAGCCAATTCAACCTGGTTAAAGAGTGGTTCTTTCTTTAATGTTTTTAAATTGATCTTAATGTATTCAACTCCTTTTTGGGTATTATTTCTATACCAAAAAACGTTTTGTTCGTTAACCCAGTTTGGTGATACCCAATAATTATAGTATTTCTTTGAAAGATTGGTTGATAGAAATTGTTCGGCTCTCTGATAATCAGTTGTATCGACTTGCGCCTTAGTAACCTGACATAGTAATGCTAATAGCACAAAATATAGTAAGTGTTTCATTGATTTGTTTATTTTACTTGCTGGATAATCTTAAATAATGCGGAAAAGATAAAATCTAATAGATCCAGCATTCGAAAAGCCCTTTAGAATGCCCGTAGAAATTTCGAATGGCTTTTGAATTCAAATAAACACACTTTATGGGAGAAGGGTCAAGTAAATTAACCCTTTGGGAGTTCATTTTAGTATTTTTTTTTATTTTTCCCATTGATGTGAATAAGGTCTGCGCAATTTATAAAAAATTGCGATTGAATAAACCTTACCCTTGAGAGAATAACAAAATAAAAAGCTTACTAAAATTGAATTTTAAGATTGACAGGATTCTGTTTCGTTTTAGTATCTCCCGACCATTTTGCGATGTACCTTTTATTCGGGTCAAATTTTTCGACTTGCTTAGCCAGGTTAAAACTACGGTTGAAACGACTATCGGTGCCAACACCAGCCTGATATGCCCAATTACCATAATTGTTACAAACCTCATAGTCGATCAGTATATGTTCGAACCATTCAGCACCCCACAACCAGTTAACCTGCATTACTTTCGACAGGTAATACGAAACCAACATGCGTCCTCTGTTTGATAGAAAACCGGTTGTTCGTAACTCATTCATAAATGCATTTATTAAAGGCTCATCCGTTTTTCCATTTAGCCATGCATTAAAGGCTTCAGAATCATCATATCGGTCGCGGTTTTTATTTCGGATACCATGTCGATAAAAGAGTTTGTTGTCGTACCTGAGAAATAAAAAACGATAATAATCACGCCAGATAAGTTGGAGTTTCATTTTTTCAACTGACTGTTCCAAATCAGGATTCTGTTTCTGTCTTTTATTTAGTTCGTAGTATAGCAAATTGGCCGATAAACTACCGTCGGCTAAATATGGCGAGAGAAAACTTGAGTAATGATTGCCTTCAAATAATTCTCTTGAGATATGATAGTTTGTAAACGAATCACTTTGGAGATAGTCCGTCATCAGCTTAACTGGTGATATTGTTTCCTTTATTAGAGGTAGCTCTAATGTTTCAATAGGTATAACTCCTTGGTATGTATTAAAGGATTTTGTGTTAGTGATTAATGGAGCAGGAGGAAGCTCAATCACCTTCTTCATAAATTTGGTATAATAATAGGGGCTGACATCGGCACTAAAAGGTACATGGTTTGGAGGGTAAATCATATTACCCCAATACAATTGAAGGTTTACATTTTCATTAATGATTCTTTCTTCTTCTAATTCATAAGGTGCATATTCATGATGGGCATAAACATCACTTGCATCTGTTTTATTTGCTAATTCAGGGATAATAGCAGTCGGGTTGCCTTTAAATATATGCAAATTCGCACTAACCGATTGAAGTTCTGATTTCAATCGGTGTAGGCTTTGATATAGTTGGTTTAAGCGAAACGATCCTATTCTGTTGAACCCTAATTCGCTTATTTTAAACCAATCAGAATTAATTATATATACAAATATGATGGGTTGATTGGTTTCACTTGCTTTTTGTAAGGCTATGCTATCGTATAAGCGCAGGTCATTTCTGAACCAGTATATGATTGGCTTCATTTGTTTATTGATTTATTCAAAATATTAAACAAAAATCTAGTCATTGGGTTCAAGAAAATTGATAGAATTATAAAAGATATTCCTGGTTAAGGTTCAAAAATGTTTACTACCAGGGTAATATGTGTATGGCATAAACTAAAAAAGGCCGGATAATTCCGACCTTTTTTAATGATAGTATAAGATTTTAAAATACGTAACGTACTCCTAGTGCCAATCCAAAGTTGAATGGATTATAGCTATTTCCCAGTCCAATCATTGGTCGGGTATCTACACTTATATTTAAAGGAATTTCATCAAAATTGTATTCAATACCAACCTGACCACCAATTCCTAAATAAAAACCAGCGTTTCCTTCGTCTGTTACACTGCTTTTATAGCTCCAGCTTCCAAGCTCAGCACCCGGACCGGCATACCAGTTAAATCCACCATCAATATTCCATACCCACTGATAGATACCTGCAATGTTAAAACCACTACCATTTGAATAAGAATAAAGACCAAGATCCGCTTCCAGACGATTAATGTTTGATAATCCTTTTTGATAACTTACTTCAGCTCCAAAGAAATTACCGCCTCCAAAGCGCAAACCAAGTGCATTATTATTAACTTGTGCAAAAGCACCTAAGCTGAATATTGCCATAATGGCTACTAATAATTGCTTCTTCATAATAAAATTGATTAATGTTAGGGTTCATAACAGAACCATCATACAAAAATATTAAATCTCTAATTAATTATTGCGTTAAAAAATAACTCTCATGTATAAGCAATAACGAACAATACTGTTGTTTGTTTTATAAGAGCATTTTGAGAGTTTATTGTTTCTTTAATCTTAATTCAAATTATTTTATGATATAGGTAGGATGGTTTTATCCTCTTAATTCATGAAATGAGAGGATTGTATGTAAATGTTTAAAGCTGAACAAACATTTTCTGAGCAATTTCATCTGCCTTTTCTTTTCCAGCAAGGATTTCGACCAATTGCAAAGAGAAGGACATGGAAGCTCCAGCTGCTTTTCCGGTTAGCAGATTTCCATCTCGCTCAGTTGAATTGCCTGTATACTGGGCATCTGTTAACTGATCTTCAAAACCAGGGTAGCAGGTTACTTTTTTATTTTTAGCCAGACCTAATGAGCCCGGAACAATAGGGGCAGCACAAATAGCCCCGATAAGTTTACCTTGTTGGGCAAATTCTGTTATTACTTTATTTAATTTCTGATGCTTCTTTAAGTTTAAAGCTCCGGGCATGCCACCTGGCAAAACTATACAGCTAAATTCATTAAAATCAATTTCATTAATTACTTTATCTGCTTTTACAATAATGTGATGTGCCCCTGTAACTTCAACCGTATTACTGATTGAAATAGTGGTAACCTGAATACCTGCTCTACGAAGAACATCAACGGGAGTTAAAGCCTCAATTTCTTCAAATCCGTCAGCTAAAAAAAGTGCTACATTTTCCATCTGAATTATTTTGATTTTACTGGCTAATGTAGGAATATCTATTGACTTGCTAAAAAATATAGTTGGTTTAATGGTTTGGTTGTTTTTGTATTGTTAAATAACAACCATCTTATTGGTTTGCCAGTATGCAGATTAGGAAGCAAGGTTATGCAATTTTCAAATACAATTATTAACATATAATAACATTTACCTATGGGTTTGTGGCACAGTACTTGTTGTTTAATAATAGATTTTTTTTCATAGATTTGGGTTAGGTTAAAAGAGGGATTTCAGGCAACGGCATGAAATCCCTTCTTATTTAATAGTATTTTTCCCAAAGATCCAGTTTGTCTATTCTGCTTTTAATGGCTGTTTGGCTTCGTCCTAGTAAACGGGCTATATGTGCAATGGGTTTACCTGATAAAAATAACTGACTAAGTTCTATTTCTTCACTTCTGGTCCATTTTGCATTTTTATTCGGAAGCGATCGGTTGGTAAAATCCTGTTTGAGTTTTAATGCTGTGCCGGTTGTAATTGATTTCATTCCTTCAACATAAAATCCGGTTGGTAAAAGTTTGATTGGAATATGAAGCATAGTTTTTGTTCGGGTTGCGGCTACATACAAAAGGTTTATTTCTTCTTCCAGCATCGAAGGTTTAATTTCTCCTGCTTTAATACCAGCTTTTGCATCAATCAGACTTTGTTCATTTATAAAATCCTCCTGAAGAAAAACTTCATCATATTCCATCCCTTTACTCTTGTGAACCGTTGAGAATATCATTTCGGCTTCGTGTTTTTGCGTGTTATCAACCACCGAATCCTTAATTCGTTTCATGTAATAGGGTAAGTCCTTGTTATACTTTTCAACCAGTTCTATCAAGGGTTTTAAATTATTATTGCCGGTCTCAGAAACATAGTCTTTTAATTCTTCAAAGCCAGGCATCGAAGCCATTTGTGCATCTTTAATCATATGCTTTTCGCCGTTGTACAAATTGAGAATATCATAGATTGATCCTCCTTCATCGGCAAAGGTATAGGAGCTTAGCTGGCCTTCGAAATAAATTTTGGTCAGTTCGCGCTGTTGTATCAATAATTCTATAGCACGCGATAAAAGACTACTGTTTGATCGGGCCAGGGTTGCGCGGGTGCTGATTGTATTATTCTTACCACAACCGCTAATTTTAGATGTGCCTGTTTTATTAATGAGTTTTTTTAGGTTTAATACAGATGTGGCCAGGGTTGCAATCTCGTGGTTAAATCGAAAACTCTGACTTAAATGCAAGGTTTTGAAGTCAACATTTTGTAAGGCATTGATTGCAAATCGCCAGGCATAAATTTGTTGATGCTGGTCACCAATAATAACTTTATTTGCTTTCTGATTCAGAAAGGTCTGTAACATGGCAGGTGAGGCATCTTGTCCTTCATCAAAAAGAATATATTGATGAGGAAGCTGCACATTGGATAATTGAAATTGCTTCAGGTAGAAATCGTGAATGATTTCAATTTCGCCGTTGTACATCTTAGCCAGAAAGAGGCGAGTATAATACAAAATAGCATCGTAATGTTTTTGTACAAATTCTAAACTTTCTGTTTCCTGAATGGTTTGAAGATAATCCAAATCTGCTACTTTTTGCGCAGCACTATTGCAAAAGTATGAACTAAACTGGTAAACGTGATTTGCCAGTTTTAAATGAGTTAAATCTCCAATTTTAACAGGCAGGCGAAGAATTTGCACCAACTCGTGCGGTTGATAACCAAAACGTATCTTATAGAATGACCCCGGTACTACATATTTATAAGCCAACGAATGGGCTGTTTCTACCTGCACATTTTTTAAACCCATTTGCTGAAGTTTTAATTCAGCTTCCTGACGAACCGATTTATTAAAAGCGATGTATAAAATGGTATTATGGCGTCTTTGTTTGGCATATTCCAATATTGTTGTTGTTTTACCCGATCCTGCGACAGCATTCACCTTCAGGTTTCCTTCAGTTTCAATTATTTGTTGTTGTTCTTCCGTTAACTGCATCAAATCCCATCTATAATTTTAGAGTACAAAAGTCAGAAAACTTACTTGAAGCGCCAAAATAGTTTAGAATGCAGACTTGGTTAAAGCATCGTTCATTTTGTATCATTTTTGTGCTTCATGTTTCAAATTACTGACAGTTTTCGCTGAAAATATGATATCTGTTTTTTTAGGTATTTTATTGTTTTGTAATTGAGAATATGGTAAACAAAAAATACAACATTTTAATCTAACGAAATTCAAAACCGATAATGAAAAGAATGAAGCCGTTTTTTGGTTTAATTGTATTGGCATCAATGATTGTTTCGATGAGTTTTTCATCGTGCCAGCCTGCAAAACCAAAACATACTTTCGAAATTGGGAAAGACGATTTTTTAATCGATGGACAACCTTTCCAGATCAGATGCGGAGAAATGCACTTCGCACGTGTACCAAAAGAATATTGGCGTCACCGTTTACAAATGACCAAGGCATTGGGTATGAATACCATTTGTGCCTATTTATTCTGGAACTATCACGAACGAACACCGGGTGAATTTACATGGGAAGGTCAGGCTGATGTTGCAGAGTTCTGCGAAATGGCCCAGGAGGAAGGTCTTTGGGTGATTTTACGTCCCGGACCATATGCCTGTGCTGAATGGGAAATGGGAGGATTACCCTGGTGGTTGTTAAAATATGATGATATTGCTTTGCGTTCCACTGATCCTCGTTACGTTGAAGCTTCTCAGCGTTACCTAAAAGAAGTGGGCAGAGTTTTGGGTCCGCAGCAAATTACCAATGGCGGTCCAATACTGATGGTTCAGGTTGAAAATGAATATGGTTTTTATTCAGATGATGCTGAATACATGGGAGTGATGCGTCAGGCTATTTTGGACGCAGGATTTAATGTGCCATTGTTCTCATGTAATCCTAAGCATACATTAAAACGAGGATATCGCGATGATTTATTTCCGGTAGTTAATTTTGGTGCAGATCCTGCTGATGGATTTGCAAAATTGCGTGAGATTCTGCCGGAAGGTCCGTTAATGTGCGGAGAATTCTACTCAGGATGGTTCGACACCTGGGGAACACCACATACATTCGGAAATACTGAAGCCTATCTGCGCGATATGGAATATATGCTGAAAGAAGGAGCTTCTTTTAGTATTTATATGGCTCATGGTGGAACCTCATTTGGTTTCTGGGGTGGAGCTGATCGTCCGTTTAAGCCTGACTGTTCAAGCTATGACTATGGTGCACCCATCAGTGAAGCAGGGTTAACAACGCCTAAGTTTTTTGAGACTCAGGAATTGATTTCGCGATACCTGATGCCTGGTGAAGAAGCCTTGCCTGAACCACCGGCACCAATGCCTTCAACCACTTTCGAAAAAGTAACTTTATCACAGTTCGCACCTTTATTTGATAATCTGCCTGAACCGGTTGTTGGAGATGAGCCAAAGAATATGGAATATTACGACCAGGCAAGAGGTAGTATGGTTTATCGAACAACATTATCTGCTGGACCAGCCTGCACATTTAGTGTTGGAGCAGCCAATGATTTTGCATGGGTTTATGTTGATGGGGAAGAAGTTGGTTTGATGGATCGTCGTAAACGTAATTATTCAGTTACTATTCCTGCACGTGAGCAAGAAAGTACTGTAGAGATATTTGTTCATGCAATGGGTCGTATCAACTTTGGGAAAGAGGTACACGATCGTAAAGGTTTGAATGCACCGGTAACATTCAAAAGCAATGGACAGGAAATTAAAACGGGGCAATGGGAAATCTTCAATCTTGATTACAACGATCAGATGCTGGCCGGACTAAAATACTCTGAAAGAACAGAACCTAATACCAAACCGGGTATTTGGAAAGGTTCGTTTACGGTTGATAAACTGGGAGATACTTATCTTGATGTGTCAACATGGGGTAAAGGAGTAGTATGGGTTAACGGACATGCATTAGGACGTTACTGGAATATTGGTCCTACACAAACTATGTTTATCCCGGCACCCTGGTTGAAAAAGGGTGAGAACGAAATTTTGATATTGGATATTGTGGGGCCGCAGGCAATGACCATTGAAGGGGTTGAAACTCCTGTTTTGGATCAGTTAAAGCCTGAAAACGATTTCTCAGGTACACGACGGAATCAGGGTGAACTTCAAATAAAAGAAAAGCAACCGGTGTTAAAAGCATCTTTTAAACCTGGAGGAGAAGCACAAACAGTGAAGTTTGATAAAACAGTGAAAGGCCGATTATTTTGTCTTGAAGCTCTCAATGCAATGAATGGTGATCGTTATGCGGCTATCGCAGAATTCGATATTCTGGATGCAAAAGGTAAAGCAATCAGTCACGAAAACTGGACAATTGCCTATGTGAGCAGCGAAGAATCGAGTGGTGAAAACGGCATCGCTGAAAATGCTATCGATGGTCAGACCTTTAATTTCTGGCATACATCATGGAGTATTACCCAACCGGAATATCCTCATCACTTAGTGATTGATTTAGGGGTTGAAACAGAAATTTCTGGTTTTGTTTATGTCCCTCGTATGGATGACAAAGCTCCCGGAAGAATCAAAGATTATCAAGTATTTATCGGAAACGACCTGGTTAAGAAGTAAATTATATTTACATCAAAATGAACAAGAGGGTGTCCAAAAATTAAACATCAAAACAACGTTAGTTTCAATTTGTAATAAAATATCATTTTATGTCACCCCTAAATCCCCTGAAGGGGACTT